>JAYTMW010000307.1:0-2164 GCA_043728105.1 Saprospiraceae bacterium
GCTTCTTTTAAATTGGTGAACGCTGATAATGAATAGACCACCATCTTTTAAGCCTAAATCACGGCAATCTTTCAAGAGTTTAGGAATGTCTTTTGAGTAGTTGATACACTCATTGAAAACGATGTAATCGTATTTTTCTTTGAAGTCAAAGTTCTCAAAATCGCCTACTTCAAACATGTGACGAGCATCAGCAAGGTGTTGAATTTTTTCGATTATAAAATCCGAAATATCCACGCCGATGTAGTGAGAATAATGTTTTTTCTGAAAAATGACATCGGGAAGTACGCCAAAGCCGCAACCAAATTCGATGAGGCTGCCTTCTTTGTTGCCATATTTTAGAAAATAATCTTTGATGAACCCTTGTCTTTCAAGTTCTCTTTCGTTTTTTAGACCCTCCCATTTTCCTTTAGCGTACTGGTAGTTCCAACGAGCTTTCTGACTTCTTACTACCTTTCGGTTGTAAAAATCAACTATTAATTTAATCATTGTAAAATATAGGTTTTAGTTATAAACTTGTTTTAAATTGCAATTTTAAAAAAAATATATATAGGAACATGCCTTTTAATCCATAATTTTATTTTTTTGTGAACATTTTTTTAATAAAATTAGCCCCCTCAGTATTTGAGCCAATTTTCTATTTAATCATAATCAGTATTTCCCCCCTTTTTTTACCTTCTCCCAAACCCGAAACGTGTTTTTGTAACAAATTTTCTCAATATCGCTATCAGAATAGCCTCTTTTGAGGAGTTCAAAAATCAAATTAGGATACATAGATACGTCTTTGATGTCGGGCGGAAGGGTGTCGCCCACGCCGTCGAAATCAGAGCCAATGCCTACGTGATTGATGCCCACGAGATTTTTAACGTGGTCGAAATGGTCTGCAAGCCTTTGGATGGTGGTTTTTAAAATGGGGTGTTGTTTCTTATATTCGGCTTCATATTCCTTGAATTTTGCGTCACTTTGCTTCAAATTGTTCTCCGTGGCGTAGATTGCGAAGTCCGCACGTTGTTTCATAAACGTTACCGCCGTGGCTGAGTCGAGGAACATGGAACTGAAATTTATTTGCACCACACCGCCTTTTTTGGCAATCGCTTTTATCAAATTGTCAGGTAAATTGCGTGAAAACCCAGGCGTAAAAGCTCGACAACTTGAATGGGACGCAATGACGGGTTTTTTAGAAACTTGCAGCACTTGTTCAATCGTTTTATCCGACACGTGCGACACGTCAATCATCACGCCGCAGCGATTCATTTCTTCCACAACCGATTTTCCAAACGGACTCAAACCACTCCATTTATTGTTCAAACTATACGACGCATCGCAAATCAAATTGTCTTCTGAGTGCGTGAGGGTGATGTAGCGAATGCCCCGTTTGGCAAAATGTTCCACGTTTTTGATGTCCGTTTCAATGGGCGAACCATTTTCCATGCCCATTGGAAATGAAATCAAACCTTTGGCAAAATTGCGTTTTACGTCTTCGGGCGAGTAGGCGAGGGCGAATTTTTCGGGATGTTTCTTAGTCCAACTTTCCACCATATCAATCAAAGAATCCGCCATGATTTTTGACGCACCTGCCGTCTTTTGAAAGCTCGCAGGTACGTAAATGGACATAAAAGGTGCGCTCAAACCACCTATTTTGGCTCTTTCGTAGTCAAAATCGCCTTCCGCAGTTCGGACGCTGATGTCTTCCCATTTTTCGAGCATCCGATAGGGTACATCTATATGTGTATCCGTGATGATAAATTGGTGGGCTAATTTTTTGGCTTTTGTCAGCAAAGCGGGTTCGGATTGAGCGAAGCCCAAAGTGATTTTTGAGAGTAAAAGGAATAGGAATATTTTTTTCATGATTTTATTTTTGCTGACTAAACGAATAAAATAAACTAAAACGAATAAGACGAATATAAAACGAATAAAACCCATTTAGATATACAAGTCTAAATCATTACATCTAAATTAGAAAAATTCGATTTATAATTCGTCTTATTCGTGTTAAGGACGAAAAATAAGTATTAGCCATCAAAAAGTATAAAATACTGAGGGGTATTTCCTATTTTTGTCAAAAATATAAAGTAATGATAATTGCTAATCCGATATACGATTCCGTATTTAAGTATTTATTGGAAGATTTGGACATCGCCAAAGGTCTTCTTTCAATTATATTGAA
>JAYTMW010000308.1:0-3729 GCA_043728105.1 Saprospiraceae bacterium
CCCGTACAAGAGCGGGGTTTAAAACCCGTCCAAAGTTTATCCGTTTCTTTGACATCCAAAAATTTAGCATACTCTTTTTTCTTCAACTGAATACCTAAAAAAGCGGTGACAAAATGTTGATTGATGTTGTTGATGCGTCGCTCATTCCAAGATGGCTCGGCATAGCGATAATATTCGTCGAAATGCAAGCCCGCTTTCATGGATTCTGGCGGCGGTGCATTGGGGGCAATGTTGTGGCGAGCATTGGCGTAGGTCAATATATAACGGTCAGCATTCACTACACCTTTATATAAGGCTTTGATGCCATCTTCATAACCTGAAATATCATCCAAACTACCCGCAATGAAAAAAGTTGGTACTTTCATACCTTGTAAACCTTCAGCATCCCAAACACCTCGCTGCATTCCCCAAGGAGCAAATGCCACAACAGCTTTAATTCGAGCATCAGCGGAGGCTTTATATTCTGGATTGTTGGTAGTACGAACCTTTATAGCCTTACTGCCTCCCGACATTGCTCCAAAAAAAGTATCCAATTTGCCACTGTACCCTGCGCCCGAAGCATTTAACACGCCGTATCCACCCATTGAATAACCAACAAGTGCTGTGTTGTTGGCATCTACTAATTTTGATAAGAAGTTTTTACTATTGGGTTTGCTCAATTCTGCAATTTGATTCAACACAAATAAAATATCTTTTGGACGATTGAGTAACGTACTTTGAAATCCTCCTGCATCTCTAAATGTAGATTCTGTATGGTCAATTGCCACAACAACGTAGCCTTTTGACGCTAAATTCTCGGTCAAATAGGTCAAAAGAAGCCTTGAACCGACATAACCGTGCGAAATGATGACCAAAGGAAAATTTCCGTCTGCATACTGAGGGGGTGCATTTCTTGACGCTCTGCCCATAAAAGTAAATGGAATAAGTGGGCGTTTTGGGTCGCTTGACATACCCAAAACTTCATCGTAAGTAATCATTTCCTTTGCGCCTTCGGACAAAATGGCAGGATACCAAACCTCCACTTTTAACGGTCTATCATATATTGTGTCAACCCCTTTTTTTGATTTCAGAATATCAACTTGACCTTTATTCACAAAATCGAGCGTCTGAACGCCTACCTTATATGTGCCTCGTGCGGACAATTCAGGTGCATCGGGCAGAGCATCGCCAACGATAAAAGATTCGGCGTTGGCTTGTGCTTGCGTTTCGTTTATTGTAAAAAACGCTAAGGCAATTAGCATAGTGAATGCTTTCAAAAGAGTAGATTTCATCTTTGTTTGATTTTATTTTTTTTGTAAATGTAAAAAAAAATTTATGAAATAAAGCATTGATAATCAATGCTTTACAAATACATTTTGATTTTATTGTTTCTCTAAAACACCCAAAACCATTTTTCGATAGCTAATAGACATTTCATTTCCTGGGTGTAATTGAATCCCAATTGGGCCCGACGGAATCATATTTTCAGAAGTGTAAGTCATCACTTCTACCCCATTCAACCAAACGGTGTAGGTCTTATTCAACGTTTTTATTTTGAGCGTATTCCAATCTTTTAATTTCAAAATTTCTTTAACACCTTTCGCTTCCACGGGATATTTTAAACTTGGAATATAGGGCGAACCTGTCATATCTCGTTTCAACGAACCTGAAATGCCAATTTGCACTTGATCATTTTCGGAACGAAGTAAAATACCAGAGTCCACAGTGCCATCACCCATCAAAAATTCGGTTTGGAACACAAAATCTTCGTAACTTTTTTCTGTCCACAAAATAGAGCCTTTTTTATCTGCATTGCTTTTCACAAAGAGGATGCCTTTTGCAGCCGTCCAACAGCTATTTTGCTCGGGCAACACTTTCCAACCTTTGAGGTTTTTGCCTGTAAAAATCTTTTTAAGTTTGGGTTCTTGCGCATGTAGAAAAGTTGTAAAAAGGAGCGCAAACAACGGGATACTGATAATTTTTTTCATCAAAAAAAGGTGTTTGTTGAAATGGAAAATACGATTATTCGTTTCGACCACATAGTTAACTCATTTTTATTAAAAAACAATACCCCCTCAGTATTTAGCAACAAAAAAACATAAATATGGATCCAGCAATTCCTTATATGAAAAAAATAGAACCACAGATGACACAGATTAAACAGATCAACGCTGATTTTTTTCTGTTTTAACTAAAAAATCATGTTTAAATCAAAAGAAATCACTGAAAATCAGTTTAATCAGTATCATCGGTGGTTCTATTTTTTCCATATACGGAATTGCTGTTTAATGATAAATGGCTATCTTAACTTATTGATAGTCAATGATTTAAGTAAAAAAACGAGTCCCGAAACAACGTTCGGGACCCATCCCAACAAAAACTCATTTTTAACCATTATCTATTGATTCTATCACGAATCTTCAATCGGTAGTTGACCAAAAGAATTAAGTCTTATCAACCTTCTAACTTTTTTTTGCGCTCAGGCAAGTGGTCAAGATTTGAATCATAGCCTCGTTATTTCTTCATCAAAATTGTTTTTCAGAAGACCAACTCAGCCAATGGGGGGTACTGTTTTTGCGTTTATTAAAATCTATAATATTTACTCAAAATTTGTGTTTATTTATTTGTATCATCTTACAAAATCAAAAAAACGTGTTGTCAGTGTTTATTTATTTGTTAACCTCAATTTCTAATTTATCAATACGTGTTTGTTTACAGTTCAATTTTAAATCCCAAAAGAGTGTTTATTTGTTTGAGTTAGTTTCTCTTAGTTTTTGCGTTTATTTTCTTAACCTGTTTTAAAATCGTGTGTTTGCGTTTGTGTTTGTGTTTATGTTTGCGTTTGTTGATTAGTATAGTTCCAAAACAATGCCGATTTTTGAAAAACGTGCCAAAACTGTGACGCATTTCCGATTTTTTGTGTGAAATATATTTTAAGTCAGAAAAAGTATGGGAAAAGATATTTTATTTTTCTCATAAAACAGAAGAATTTAAAGCATAAGTCATTGATAATCAACAATTTACAAAATTTTATTTTCAGATAAAATTTGTCACATATTCAAAACTAACTGAAAGATGGTAGAACACGACAGCACAATTTACCCTTAAAGTGGTATAGGAAACTACCAATTTAAGGGTACATAAATGAATTTTAAGTATTTTTTATTTAAAAATAAATAAATAATACCAAAAAAAAAATATTTGTGACAGGAAAAATGCCTTTGTCAGGAAAGAAAGAGGCCCCTCAGTATTTTTACGTTTTGCGAATGCCGTTCACCAATTCAGCGCATTATTTAACCGAATCCGTAGAAAACCATGAACGGCTTAGACGAATTAATCCGTTTAAGCAAATTCTAATTTATCGAAGTTAAGTGCTTAGACAAAATTAAACACATAGGCACATAGGACACAGCAATTCCGCATATGGAAAAAATAGAACCACAGATGATACCGATTAAACTGATTTTCAGTGATTTCTTTTGATTTAAACATGATTTCTTAGTTAAAACAGAAAAAAATCAGCGTTAATCTGTTTAATCTGTGTCATCTGTGGTTCTATTTTTTCCATATGCGGAATTGCTGCTATCAATTGGGTGTAGTTCCCATTTGGAGTATTTACTCACTGTTTTGTGCTTCGCACAAAAAGCGTGCTTGGAAGTTTTTTCTTTCGGGTTGAGCTAATTTTTTCAAATAGAAATTTTTTCAAAATTTCTATTTGAAAAATTAGCTCAACCCATTTAGTCCTTTTTT
>JAYTMW010000309.1:0-4265 GCA_043728105.1 Saprospiraceae bacterium
CCCGTGAGTTATGATATTCGCCCGAAGGTGACAGCTAAATCAAAAAAACAGGTTTATGTAAAATCCAATGAGTCTTACCACACAGTTCAAGGTGGTGAATCTTTGGACGAAATTGCTGAGAAATATGGCTACACAACCATGCGACTCATGTCAATGAACAACATAGACAATGAAGGCGGTTTTTATGTCGGTCAAGAGTTGAGGGTCAGCGATTGCCCCAACCCTACTACATATTCGGAAGGGTTGACCGACAATCCCACGACTTTGGCAAGCCTTTCTAACGAATTTAATCAAACGGGCGCAAGTGATGTTCGCCAAGAAGAAGTGCCTATTGCTTACGCACAAACCACAAATATGGGCTCGGCGAACACCATCAACGCAGAGTTAGGCACACCCAATACGGCCTATTTCAACACATCTCGATATGTGCCGTTCTATCATATTGTGTCGGCTAACGAAACCGTTCAAAGCATTGCTCGTCAATATAATTTGACACCTGAGGATGTCATGATGATGAATAATTTGAAAACCGTTGGCGTTTTGCAAGCGGGTCAAAAATTGATGCTTGAAGACAGAAGTCAAATGACTCAGGCGAACTACATCACTTCAAATAACGCACAAACGACTACCCCTCAGTATCAGCAACAAGTTCAACCACAAGCTCAACCACTACCTGAACAACCACAATATCAGCAAACAGTTGAGCCACAATATCAACCGCCAGTTGAGCAAATACAGCCACAAACCTCCGCACCAAAGCAAGCAAACATGGGTGACTCAAACGCTACAGCGATGAGTAACGAAGAAATGGATATGGCAACTGAAATAAACTTGGTACGCAACAACCCTGTTGCTTATATTCCTTACATCGAAGATTACATCAAAGATTTGCAAAAAAATGGTGACAACAATTCTATTCAAACCGCTTACGAATTGATTGCAGAATTGCGCAAAACACCACGCCTTTCTACACTTCAACCTTTGCAATGTCTCTATATTGCAGCCCGTAAACACGGCAACGACCAACGCAAAAGAGGCGCAACGGATCATCAAGGCAGCGATGGCTCTTGGCCGTGGGATAGAGTTTTGAGAGAATGTTCTGACCTAAAAGATGGCAACGAAAACTTAGTGGGTGGGCCCGCAAATATCCGCCGTGCAGTCATTTTGCTTTTGGTTGACGATGGCATTGAAGGTCGTGGACACCGCAAAACAACTTTGAATCCTGATTGGAAGTATGTCGCTTGCCACAAAATGGGTACTATCGGTGATATGCCAAATTGTTGGGTTCAACAATATGGTTTTTAATGTCTATATTGCCTCAAATACTGAGGGGTGTTAAATTTAAGAAGGACTAAATGGGTTGAGCAAATTTTTGAAGTAGAAAAATCTTCGATTTTTCTACTTCAAAAATTTGCTCAACCCGAAAAAACATTCCTAAGCACGCCTTTTATGCGCAGCATAAATACAGTGTGTATAAAGCACAAACAGAATATTCATTTCAAAAATAATAGCATAACACATTGATTTTCAACATGTTATGCTATTTTTTTTTCTGCAATTTTTATTTCAAACTCATTTAAAATCATCCAACTTTATGCAAGAAGAATATTTCAAATGGCACTCGCCGCACTTGGGCATGGATATAGAAATGCTCACGTATGGTCACGCAGGTTATCCTGTCATTATTTTCCCTTCCACGATGGGTCGCTACTACGAAAGCAAGGATTTCAAGTTGATTGAAAGCGTCCGTTGGTACATTGAGCAAGGTTTGGTGCGCATTTATGCACCCGATTCCGTGGATCGGCATAGTTGGTACAATCGAGACATTCACCCCGCCGACAAAGTGCGCAACCACGAATGTTATGACAAAATGGTGCGTTGGGAAATCGTGGAAACCATTCGTCAGCGCACGGGTAGCCCACGGGTGGCGGTTTCGGGCGCAAGTTTTGGTGGTTTTCATGCGGCTAATTTTGCCTTCCGTCATCCCGACGTAGTGAGTCATTTGTTTTCAATGAGTGGCGCATTTGACATTAAGAGTTTTATGAATGGGTATTTTGATGATAGCGTCTATTTCAACAATCCCGTTGATTATTTGCAAGGCTTGAATCATCCAGATTTGTGGCAAATGAAAATAATTCTGGGTACGTCAGAATGGGATATTTGCCGCCCTTCAAATGAACAATTATCCGCTATTTTAGCCTCAAAAGGTGTGGCACATTGGTTGGATATGCGGGGTTGGGTTTCGCACGATTGGGCTTTGTGGCGAGACATGTTTCCGCATTATTTGTCTATGATATAAAAATATTGTTGATGGACGAAATTCTGATTTTTCGAGAAGAAGGCACATAAAGCCAAAAACTCACTTTGATTTGGCTTTATGTGGTATAAAAAGTATAGATAAAGCCAAAAAGTCCTCTCGATTTGGCTTTATCTTGATTTTTTGATTATTTTTACAAAAAAATCAAAAAATATGAGCCCATTGATAGGTCGTAAAAAAGAGTTGGAAATACTGAGGGGTCTCCTAAACAGCCCTAAATCGGAGTTTATTGCTATATATGGTCGGCGAAGAGTCGGCAAAACCTATTTGATACGCACCGCTTTTACAAACAATTTTACTTTCCAAATTACAGGTTTAGCCAATGCAACAACGGCTCAACAAATTACAAATTTTCATGTTGGATTACAGAAAGTTTTTCCTGCCGCAAAATCTACCATACCTGATACGTGGTTTTATGCTTTTCAAGAATTAATAGCATTTTTAGAGAAACAACCCGAAGGGAAAAAGGTCGTTTTCATTGATGAATTACCGTGGTTTGATACAACTGGCTCTGGTTTTATGCAAGCCTTAGAACATTTTTGGAACAGTTGGGCTTCGGCTCGATACGATATTGTGCTTGTAACATGCGGGTCGGCAGCATCGTGGATGATTAATAAATTGCTCAATAATAAAGGTGGCCTTCACAATCGGGTTACAAAAAGGTTCAAAATTGTACCCTTTACTTTGAGTGAATGTGAGCAATTTTTAAGGGCTAAAAATGCAGTCATTGATAGATACCAAATCATACAATTATACATGGTTTTGGGTGGTATTCCCTTCTATTGGGATGAAGTAGAAATCAATTTGAGCGCAGCACAAAATATTGAAAATATATGTTTTTCTGAAAATGGTTTGCTAAGAACAGAGTTTAACAACCTTTTTAGCTCTCTTTTCAGTAATTCTGAACGGCATTTGAGCATCGTAAATGCCTTAGCAAAAAAAGCAAAAGGCTTAACAAGAAGTGAAATAATTGAAATAGCCGAACAACCAAATAGTGGTCGTTTGACAGCTTTATTGGAGGAATTGGAGGAAAGCGGATTTATCAGAAAATATGCGCCGTTTGGTAAAAAAGCTAAATCAAGTCTGTATCAATTGGTTGATTTTTACGTGCTTTTCTACCTTCGTTTTATCAAAGATGCACCTATTTATGATGAAAATAATTGGCTCAATGCACTTGACAATCCTCAAAATAGAGCGTGGAGTGGCTATGCTTATGAACAAATTTGTTTAAGTCATACCGCCAATATTAAAAAAGCATTGAGCATTGGCGGCATTCAAACGATGACTTCCTCATGGCGTTCAAGGGAAGCAAAATTGGGTGCGCAAGTGGATTTAGTGATTGATAGACGTGACCAAATCGTTAATTTATGTGAGATGAAATTTTCAATCAATACTTTCAGCATTGATAAAAATTATGCCGAAGAATTACGCAATAAGATAGGTACATTTAAAGAAGAAACAGGTACTCGCAAATCAGTTTTTCTAACCTTTATTACTACTTTTGGCTTAAAACCCAATCAATATTCCTTGGGTTTAGTGCAAAATGATTTCAGTATGAATATTTTTTTTGATGATTGAAAAAATATAACAGCATAATATCTTTATAACTTTAAAAAATTAACAATCAGTTGACAGATATTTTGGGAAATGTCAAACACATCATTATATTTATGCTAATAATCAAATTTTGAATTTTAATAATATAACATAAAACAGCTATTTTTTATAAAACTAAATTTCAAATAAAACTTATTTGTAAACCATAAACGAATCAAAATCAATCAGCTATGAAGAAAATCGGGATTCTTTTCGGACAAGAAAATACATTTCCGTGGGCGTTCATTGAGCGTGTAAATGAGAAAAAGATAAAAGGTGTAACGGCAGAAGCCGTTTCAATTGATAAGGTCATGCAAGGCGAAGCCACTGAATATGCCGTCATTATTGACCG
>JAYTMW010000310.1:0-19769 GCA_043728105.1 Saprospiraceae bacterium
TTGCTAAATTGCTTCATTTCTACTTTCACAGAGCTACTCATTACCACAAAAGCATCGCAAGCATTCACAAAATATTGAGCAAAAGGCTTGTCCCCCATCCGTTTCTCATGTGGTATGATGTTATCTACTAAACCTATTACTTTTGAAATTTTATTGCGTTTCACTAAGCGTAAAATACTGCCCAAACTTGGCCCCATGATAGGCAACCAAAAACGACATATCACCAAATCCGCTTTTTCTGCCGCTATTTTCCGACCTGTTTTTAACCAATTGAATGGGTTAATTGAATTTATAACCACTTGAATGTCAAGGTCTTCTGGCCTTAGTTCGTCGGAATATTGGGTTTTCCCGGGAAATAAAAAATTGGGATATTGGAGACTAAACGTATAGATTTTGACCTCATGCCCTTCCGCCTGAAAGGCTTGTGCCAAACGCTCGCCCGAAGCCGCTATGCCACCTCGTAATGGATACGCAGGTGTTATTATGATTATTTTTTTCACCTTTGAACCACGAATTTAACAAATTTACGAATCGCTCGAATTGGAATATCTTTAAAAAATGTGCAAAATACTGAGGGGGTCACTTCTGGATAAAACAAACGGATTTTGAATATAATTTCAAAATTCGTTTATCTAAAACATTGATAATCAACGCATTATGCGCCATAACTGTCTATCCAAGCCAATACCCCGCCTTCTAAATTGCGTACATTGGTGAACCCATTTGCCATCATAAAATCCTTTGCTTGACCCGACCGTGCACCACTACGGCAATGCACTACAATTTCATCGTTTTTATGTGATTCCAAATCTTGCAAACGAACAGGAATGATGCCCAAAGGAATTAACTCTGCGCCAAGGTTAAACGCTTGATATTCGTGTGGTTCTCTTACATCTATAAAAACAAATGACTTATCGCCTTCGTCGAGCCTCTTTTTAAGCTCTTGTACTGTAATATCCATAATTACTTTTGTATAATAATTTTATGACTGAAAATGAGATTACTCTTTAAATCTTGAATTTTTAAAACATAAATGCCATCGTTTAGGTTCTCTATATTTATTGAGTTACCCCTCAGTATTTCTCGCTGCACGAGCTGACCTTGAAGGTTAAAAATGCTCAAATTATAATCCTCGGGTAATCCTTTTTTCAACTCAAAAAACAATTGATTTTGAACGGGATTAGGATATATTCTCATATAATCCGTCAGAGGTGTCTGTGTTTCTTTTGTATCGGTTTGTATAATTTGTCCAAAAACAGGGCGTATCATAACTGCACCCACTTTAATTGAGGTGTTTATTTTTTGAAATTTACCATTTTTCGACTCATAAATATACTGAACTTTTGAGAAGTCATTTCTATCCAAACCAATTGGAATTAATACATCTCCCACATTTTGCCAACCAATATAAAAATCTCCAGCTGTTATGAAAATAGTCGAATCTACTTGACTTTTCTTTTTATTTCCTAAATTATAAGACGCAAAACCTTGTAAAGTGTCAAAAAATGAAGTCGTATAAACAGGCTTAATCTCATACAACGAAAAGACTGGCGTTGTGTTAAGTGAATCTTTCCAAACCCGAAAGTTAAACAAAGCATCACTCGGCGCATCTCCGTTGATGTGTGGAAAAAATATCTGAAAGCCTTTCAATGTATCTCCTACATTGGCACGGAACTGAACTGCAATTTGTTTACTCTCGCCCGTTGCCGTGATTTGCATCTCCGCTGTGCCATCATCATAAGCAAAATAGTTGCCAAAGTTGGTCTTGGTTATCACTTTATCATTGCGAAGGGCTACTTTTTTAAGGTCTCTAACTTCTTGCGCCTCTAATTCTATACTATATTCTGTGTTGACGCTAAGGTTTTCAGTATTTGCAGGAATCGTACCCAATTGTTGTTTCAAAGCAGGTGGATAAGATTTCTCTGCCTTGCTAAAAAAGACACTCGGCGGAATATTAGGTGAGTCAAAAAGAGTTATTGCTCCAATGGCCGTCACGCCCGTAGAAGTCGTTACACGAGCGTTAGTGTTGGTGGGGTTTCGAGTTTGCTCAAAATGATTGAAAAATTTGACATTTACGCTGTCATATATTTCTGTTCCTAATTGAGGCAACGCATGTTTCCAAGGCATTGAGGTATATCTTTTCAGAATCGGTTTAGGTTTTTCTACAAAAGCTAAATCGTCTAAAAACTGCCTCGTGGTTGTTCGATTAGCGGCTAATTTGACATAATCTAAATGCCAATGCTCATAAGCCCCGCCTAATCGAGCGTAGTTTCGAAAACGCAATTGAAATTTTCCGTAAAAATATTTTGTTTCAGTGATAGGTATGGCAAAATATTTAAACGCAAAAGAGGTATCAATCGGGTTTTTCTTCAAAATTGAATCAGGTTCACCCTTATAGCTGCGAGCAAGATTCCAATTACCGTCGCTATCTCTAAATTCAAGCACCAAAGAATCGTTGAAAGTTGAGGCAAAAGTGAGTCCTTTCGATTGAAGAAAAAAACTCAGCACTACGCCGTCACTCGTTCTCAAATCTCTGCGAACACCATCGGGAGCCAAAAAATTTTTCAAATTGATATAATTTGACGTTAATGTGTCAGCCGAACCTTTCGTTGTTGCTCCCGCAACGTAGGGTCGCCCCTTACTATCAAGCCCGTCAAAAGAGGCAACACCCACCGAAGGCGGATTAAAAGCCATCGTTGAGTTGACATACACACTTCTATCGAGCCAAAAATCAGCATCAGGATAAGGGCCTTCGTAAGAAAAATCATCCACAAAAGGTAAATCTATTGAATCAATGCCTCGCACCGCCAATTTTTGTTTTCCAAATTTTAAAGCATAATTGCTGTTCAGAGGCGTTATTTCAAAACCATCATTTTGCGCATAAGTATTTGAAAAACAATAAGTTATGAAAAGAAAAAAGTAGAATATCCGCATGGAGTGAATTGGTTGAAACTTAATTTTTAATTTTTTTTATCTTAGTTTTAGAAACGATAATTCAAAAAGATTGTTGCTCTTTAACGAATTGAAGGGTGAAGTTAAAGGTTTGTGTAAACAACCCCCTCAGTATTTTTAGAAAAATTCTTAACTTAGCCACAATTTTAAAGAAAAATCGTGTGCGCTTCTATTCTAAGAGCCATCGCCCACGCAAAATGACGGTTTTGTTCGTTATTGTTATTTCATTTTTTGAAACCCTACATAATATTTACTCACTATTTTTGCTGCGCAAAAAGGCGTACAAAACAGAAATTTCTACGGATTGAAGCTATTTTTGAGAGAAAAATTTTCAATTTTTCTCTCAAAATAGCTTCAATCCAAAAAAATTCTTTAAAAACCTTTTTTTGCGCAGCAAAAACGAGGCGTGAACATTTTATGAAGGGTTTTAAAAGGTTACTTACGATTTTTTTTTCTTAAAATAAAAATACATTATTGCACCCAATCCTAAAAAAATCAGCCCAGCCCTTGCTTGGTCTGGTTTTTCGACCAACGTGTTGACGACAATAAAACCTTCAATTGCCATAAAAATAATGGGTGTAACAGGAAAGCCCCAAGTGCGATAATTGCGGGGTGCATTAGGTATTTTATTTCTAAAAACAAACAAAGCAAGTGCTGCCAAAAAAAAGAAAAGTGCGTCCACAAAAACAACGTAAGAAATCAAATCATTGAAGGTTTTCCAAAAAATAAGTAGTACAATTGTCCAAACAGATTGCAAGATGATGGCATACTGAGGGGTCTTGTAGGTGGGATGAATTTTTGAAATAAACTTAAAAAAAAGACCGTCATCTGCCATCGCAAAATAGATGCGGGGAGCCGTTAAAATATAAATACCGATGGTCCCAAGAACCGATAAAACAATGGTAAATGAAATAAATTTTGCGCCCGCCGACCATACCAAACTCACGGCATCAGAAGCCACTTTGTTAGAATTTGCAACATTTCCTATGGGCATGAGCTTCATGTAAGCCACATTTATAGTCAAATATGCTATACAAACTACCGCAATGCCTAACATCATCGCCCGTGGAACAATGCGTGGAGCATCTTTAACTTCGGCGGCAATAAAGGTCGCATGTTGATAACCACCGTAAGAAAAAGTAACCCCAATAAGCGCAAGACCAACAGCAGAAATCAAGGAAGTTTCATTGTTTTTTGCCCAAGAAAAGTCAAAATACTGAGGGGCCTCCGTACCGTAAGCAAAGCCGATAAAAACGACAATGGCAATGCCCAAAAGTTTTGCCACTGTAAAAATGCTTGCGAAAAGCCCTCCTATTTTTACACCCAAAACATTCATAATTGTCAAAAGAACAATTGCGCCAATAGAAACCGATAGTTGCGTCGCATCTGACATCGGAATCAACCCACTCAAATAGGATGAAAAAACCAAACTCAAAGCTGCCAAAGAACCCGTATTAATGACCAAAAGCATCGACCATCCGTAAAGAAAAGCGGTCAATTCTCCAAAGGCTTCCTTCAAAAAAACATAGAAACCACCCGCCCGTGGGAAAAGCGATGCCAATTCCGCAAATGTCAAGGCACCACACAACGACACCAAACCGCCCAGCACCCAGACCATCAAAGTCCAACCTTCTGTATGAACCGATTTGGCAATGCCGCCAGGCGTACTAAAAATGCCCGATCCAATGCTTGACCCAATGGCAATCATGGTGAGGCTAAAAAGGGTTATTTGCTTTTTGAATTGGTCTGACATTGTGTAGTTGGTTAATTGAAAGTGAAATGTATCTCGACAAAGTTAAAAATAACTATGAGATAAGTGAATTTTGCTTTTTGTAAGAAAACCGTTATCAATCCATTTAGTCCATGTCAGTAGGGTAAAGTACCAAAGTAGAATTACTATCTGTCAAGCGAAAAAACAAAAAAATACCCCCTCAATATCGTCAAAATACTGAGGGGGTTTTATTGGTGATTGGTGAATAGTGATTGGTGAATGGTGAATAGTGATTGGTTTGATTCACATTAAAAACACCAATCACTATTCACCAATCACTATTCACTATCTTCAGCTGCTTCAATATCACTTTTTATGCGTTGACTTGGCTCAACAAAAATCTCGAATTTTATTTTATCTGCGCCTTTCATAGCCCGCCATTCGTTAGCACTATCGTTCAAAATAGCTAAAATATCCCAACGTTTTTGTTGCGATTCTTTGGCTAAAAAGCTATCATAATTTTTGAAAATAATTTGGACGTTGCTCACGTCCGTCCATGAAAAGTCGCATAAACAGTCATAAAGTGCATCCAAATTTTTACCAAAATAAGATGGCAATTCTAATTGTTTGGCAATGGAAGCGAAAAACTGAGCCATTGAGTCAACATGAAGTCCGTCAAGTACAGCGATTAATGTTCCCTTCTCGGCTTTAGGTGTGTAGGTTTCTTTTAAAATTTTAAAATTCTTAGCCATAACGCTCTTAATTTATTATTGATAAATTGGTTTAGTTCTGTTAGTCAAAGGTAGTATTTAAAAGGACAACTACATCAAATTATTTTACTTCTTGAAAAGTTTTATAATGGTCATTAGTGTACCACGCACGGTTGTCTGAACCCGTAATTAATCGCTCTGCACCTCGGTTGACACCTCCTTTTTTAGGATTCACATCCCATTCTTGATACACAATTTTCTTGCCCGAAGCATTTTTTTTGTCCAAACGGTTTTCTCGATTTTGAAAATTTCGCCCGCCTACATAACCATTTGGTGCCTCATTGTGCGCCCGTATGTATTCCAAAACAGTATAAACTTTTTGCGGGATGGTGCTTGAAGTTTGCGATTGAATACCATTATCGCCTTGTCTATTGCCTTTATTTTTTTTTGATTTATGTTTCCCTCCACCTTGTGTCGGTTCAGTTTGATCATCCGTTTGAGCCGAATTTTGATCAGAATACTGAGGGGTGGTTGCAGTGTTTTGAGCGGTCTCATCAGCCGTTTTTGCCTTGCTTCCATTGCTGCAACTCATTGATAATAAATGAGTTATGGCTAATAATAGGAATAATATTGGTTTCGTTATTCTCATAAATTTTTGATTTGAAAAAGTTAATATGGTTGATATTTAAACGTAGAAAAAGATAAAAGTCACTTTTTTTATTTCTATTATCAATTAAAATTTACTTCCTTTAATTCATAACCCACTTGATAAATTAAGGTGTGTTTTATCGTGGTATCTTTCAAAATCAGACGATAACAATTGCCACAGCTGTTGTAATCAAATTGAACTTTATACACGTCATTTTCATAATCTGATGCGCCTTTTCCACCTCGCCACCACCAATTGCCCCATTGATTGAGCGTGACAATTGCGGTGTCTCGTGAAGGCATTTTCACCGAAACACCATCATTGATACTCGTCAAATTATATTGAGCCGCATCAAAAGTGCGGGCTTTAATTTTGCGCTGTCTCACTATTTCAACGGACTCCACTAAACCCGAAGTATCAGAAGCAGCTCGAAAAATATACACGCCTTTAATGTTATCAGGAACGTTTAAAAAAATGATGTTTCCCCCTTCCCACCAATGAAAATTTTCAACTAAGTTATGCCTTACATTTTCAGCGTGATACCACATTCTGTTTGTTTTTAACAATAAAAAAAAGGAAAATAAAATGTAAGAAAAGGCAGAAAAATAAAACAGACGTTTGGGTAAATACGACAATCCTAAAGCCAAACCAAACATTAAAAAAGCCGAAGGAAAGTAACCGTATCTATCATTTTCAGCAAGTAATAGCGTAGAAAAAAACAGGGTTAAAACGGGTGTTAAAAGGACAGAAAAGAAACCAAAATTCAGAAATAACAATCTTCCTTTTCCACTTAATTTTTGAAAAAAAACAAGACCTAAAATTGTAAATGAGCTTACAATGACTAAAACAAACCCAGATACTGAGGGGGTATTAAAAAAATTAAAAAACGCTTCTTTATTTTTATGATCAAGATAACGTATGAAAAAAAGATGCTTGAATAAATACTTTCCGTAAGTAGAAAATGAATTGAGCGAGAACAAATAATTCTCGCTCGACGCACCATAGTGGGCAACCCATTTGCCATTTGCTGATTTATACATCAAAAAATAACACCCAACTAAGAACAACGGCACGACAAAAAAACGAAGCAATAAATCCCTGTAATCATATTGTTTTGTACCATTTAGAAACCAAAACAAGATAAAAACAAGCAAAAGGAATGGCGTGAACAAAAAATATTCGATGGAAAAAATGGAAACACTAAAAATTGTCATGGCAATTATCCAATATTTAATCTTCGGTTCATCCATATATTTCAAGAAAAGCAACAAAATACTCAGCATAAATCCAAATCCTAAAAGGTAGTGAAACGAAGCCCGCCAAACCATTACCTCCGATTGATAAGGCGATGCCACAAACATTAAAAGACCTAAAATTGTAATTATTTCAGCGTTGTCTATCTGCAATTTTGAAGTTATTTTTGTAAAAATTTTATACAAAAAAACAATATTTAAGGCATTGAGAGAAACAAAAACAATATACCACGGCAGCCCTTTCATGCGAAACAGATACGTAAGGGCATACATAATGAGGTGGGTAATTTGATAAAAACTTTTTATATTGTAATGCGTGCCGTTGATGCAATCAGCAAAACTTAAAGTATCAAAATTAGTCATCCAGCCATAAAAATCGGTTACAAACCCAGCGTTGCGAGTCTGCCAATAAACGACAAAAAGGATTAGCCAAAAGAAGGCGTATAATTTTAAAGAAAAGAATTTAGATGCCGTCAAGGCTCTAAAATCGGCTTTATTTTTAAACATATTGTTTGTTTTTTATTTTCTGCAAATATAAGACACCCCCTCAGTATTTTTAAATATTCTTGAAATCTATCATTGCTTCGAGGCTTTTGATAGAGGTTGAGCATTAAGGCTAAAACGGGTAAAAGTTCAAAAGTCATAGTTCAGAATTAATACTAAATTAAATTTTAATTGCCATTTTTATGTTATAATTTTACTAAACAAAAAAAACAATGTCCTTTATATAATTGTTTTTCTTATTTTTGACCTTCAAATTTCAGCAAATTTCAACCTTTCATTCGTTTTGACCACCATCTAACCAACCGATTTAACTCATTTCCAAATCAATACTCAATAGAATATGAAAGGTTCTACAATGTTTATGACTGATTTTTGCCGTGTTTTTAAAAGTTCAACACCCTCACTCTTATTTATTTTAAGACTGACATTTGTAATTACACTGTGTTTTATTCAAAAAAAAGTACAGGCAAATACATGCTCTGACTCCCCTAATGATGTCAGGTTTGAGTCCACAAATTACGCTAATTTAGAGGACACAACTAAGTCAAAAGTAAGAAAAACAACTAAAACTATAGCAAAATCAGAAACTAAAGCAGTTGCAAAATCAGAAACTAAAGCGGTTGCAAAATCAGCTTATTTTGATTTTACACACTTGCTTGCCGACGATTTACTTACCATCACGATGGCAACTGGCTACACGGAGGAAGTGACTGATAACTTTGGCGTGGCGTTTCATATAGACTTGGCTGAAAAAACAAAACATTGGTTGCTATCAAGAGGCTTCTACCCTACTCAAACGGAGGGTAACATTCAGGAATTTGAAACAACTGAATTTATAACAGACCCTGACAACCAAAATGTGCATAAAACTCGGATAAAAGTCACCCTTATTTTGCCTGGAAAAGGGAGCGCACAAGCTTTTATGAAAGCCATGAATACGTCAGAAATTATTTATTATGCAGGTCATGCAAGGGGTGGTTTAGGGCCTGATTTTGATACCCGAAACAGTTCGGATGAACAGCTGGTTTGGGGCTTACACGATAAAGATAAAACGAACAGATATGACAATCCGACTGGTCAATATTATAAAAAAATAACGCATAAAGATGGGAATGATTTGGAGAAAGCATACACTAAAAAAGGGGCTAACACAAGCCCATCTACGTATCGCATTTGGATGTTGAATGCCTGTAAAACACAACATTTCTTGGACGAATTTGAGAACGGTTTAACGCCACAGAAAGATCAATTAGACGTAATTTTGACCAATAATTTGGTTTATATGGGGAGCTATTTCGATTCGATGCGCCTTTTTATGGAGGCTATTTTGCAGCCTACGCCCGTCGAAAAAATAATTTCAGACATGAATACCTTACACGTATATATCAGCGAAGAAGCACAATGGGATGCTAAAAAACCTTATTTTTATAAGCGGATAAAGTGATTTCGTTTTCATAAAATATTGATAATCAATTACGTAGCTCTACTTTGCACATAATCGTATATTCCGAAATAAACTACAGATTTGACTGAATGCACAGATTTTCAGTGATTTCAAACACAAAATTTCAAACATCAGTACTTATGCATCTGTGGTTAATGTTTAATATACCAAAGCGAAAGTGGTTTTGGGATTTTCTATTTAAGGTCTCAATTGCCTCCATCTTCAGATGGGGGAAAAAGAACAGGAAAAATTAATCATACCAATCCTCCATCTGAAGATGAAGGCAATTGAGACAAGAAATAGAAAATCCCCAAACCAATTTCAGATGAGTATATATACGGCATTGCTGTATGTAGTGCTTTGGTAGTTTTTTAGAGTTAACTTTAATTTATTTTCAAGCTTTCAATATACGCCATATAATCCTGAACAGCCAGCTTGGCATCGCTCAAACGCTCAACATACTGAGGGGTCAATTGATGATTTTGATTGACATAATTAGGGAGCGTTTCGTCAAAAAAAATATAGGTTTGAGAGAGTTGTTTTTGAGCCTTTTCTATCTCAGAAATATCTATTTTTGTTAACCTTTTTTTTGCCGCTTCATAAAATTTTTTTACATGTTCTAACTTGTTGAAAAGGGTTTGTAACCTGAAATCAGCGTCGGCATAGTTTGAATTCATAATGCGTTCAAACCCTACTTTTATGTCGTAGAATTGACTTCCTGTCTTACTTTTTTCTGAGTAAGTTTTGACGATTGCTAAAATATTTTTTATTTTTTGCATGTCCTTTTCAGCGTTCGCAGACACGCCTTTTTGTTCAAAAGAATGGAATGTTTGTGAATATGTTTCTAAAAAAATATCCACTTTTTCCAAGACTGTATCTGATGGAATGTGTAATTCTGACAATTTAAGGTTGTCAATACTGAGGGGTGTCTCGTCTGGAAATAAATTAGCATAATCTTTTACAAATGATTTTGAAAAATTAGAAAAATTAGAAAAATCGGAAAAATCAGATTTTGGACTTTGCTGTACACAAGACGTTGACAATGAAAGTATTATAAATAAAATTTTCTTTAACATAATAGTTTAGTTTAAATAAAAATCATTTTTAGTTCTAAAATTTTCTAATGCTTAACTTAATATTTTTGACTTTTGAGGCTGTAAGGTATAAATGGTTGTTTACTTTTGCGAAGTTAAAAAAAGTAACGTATGAACGCTTTAAGAGAAACAAATTTTAAGCTACCAAATCAAACAGCATTTTATCGAGGCAAAGTCCGTGATGTATATACTGTTGGTGAAAAATTAGTGATGGTAGCTTCTGACCGTATTTCGGCTTTTGACCATGTATTGCCTCGTGCAATACCCTTTAAAGGTCAAGTTTTGAATCAAATAGCGGCGCATTTTTTAGATGCCACTAAGGATATTTGCCCCAATTGGTTGCTTTCCACACCCGACCCTAACGTAGCAATTGGTGTAGCTTGTGAGCCTTTTAAAGTAGAAATGGTCATTCGAGGTTATTTGACGGGTCATGCTTGGCGCACCTATTCTTCGGGTGAGCGCATGCTTTGTGGCGTTCGTATGCCTGATGGTTTGAAAGAAAATGACGCATTTCCAAAACCTATTATCACGCCTACAACTAAAGAAAGCGAAGGTCATGATGAAGATATTTCGAGAGAAGATATCATTGTAAAAGGCATTGTTTCGGAATCTGATTATGTAGAATTAGAAAGACTGACTCATGCTTTGTTTAAGCGTGGCACAGAAATGGCGGCAGCTCAAGGCTTGATTTTGGTTGATACAAAGTATGAATTTGGCAAAAAAGATGGCAAAATAATAGTGATTGACGAAATTCACACACCCGATTCATCTCGCTACTTTTACATAAAAGGATATGCATACCGACAAGCAAGAGGTGAAAAACAACGTCAATTGTCAAAGGAATTTGTTAGAGAATGGCTTATGGCAAATGGTTTTCAAGGAAAAGAAGGGCAAAAAATGCCTATAATGCCTGACGATTTTGTCAATGAAATTACCGAAAGATACATTGAACTTTTCGTAAAAATAACAGGATTGGCTTTTGAAAAATCAGAAACTGTGGACATTCAAAAACGAATAGAAGAGCATATTTTGGGGTCTATTTAGTTATGTTTTGGCTTTACGTACACCTTTTCATGCTACGCACCTTTCTTTTTTATAAGAAAACCTTTATCAATTCATTTAGTCTTTTTTTTGAACCACATAGGCACATAGAACACATAGCATTATATATAAACCACTAATAATCAATACTTTATGTAATTTCTATGTATCCTATGTGCCTATGTGTTTCAAAAAAAACTTCAACCTGACCATGTTATTTTTACTCGTTACTTATAACATTTTTTGCTTTTACTTTTTTTCAAAATTCAGCGAAACAGAATTAATGCAATAACGCAAACCTGTTGGATTGGGGCCATCGTCGAAAACGTGACCCAAATGACCCTCACATCGAGCGCAAACCACTTCTACCCTTCTCATGCCCACACTGTTATCAACGTGTTCAATGACATTCATTTTTTTTATGGGTTGATAAAATGAAGGCCAGCCCGTGCCTGAATCAAATTTGGTTTGCGAATCAAAAAGGGGCAAACCACAACCACCACACGTATATATACCTTTGTCGTGATTGTTATGATATTTACCCGTGAATGCTCGCTCCGTGTCAGACTCTCTCAAAACACTGTAAGCCTGTGGGCTCAAAAGCGTTTTCCACTCTTCATCCGTTTTGACCACTTTTATGATTGTGTCGCCATCCGCAACGATAATTGAATCCGCTTTAGATGCTTGAGAAGTGGCTTGATACTGAGGGGTCGCAAAACAAGATGCAATGACACTTAGAATTGAAAAAAATACAAATTTCATAATGCTAAATTTTAAATTAATGGTGATTTTAATGCAAACTTGAACGTTAAACATCACAAAAAAATCACTGATTTATTTTTTTGCTCGCCCAACCCAATTATCATCTTCTTTTTGAGCTATCTGAACGATTTTTCTCATAAAACGCATGATTGAAAGAAACAATAAATAGCCAAAAGTCAAAACCATATAAATCCATTTGAAAGACCCTGCCTCCGTCATAGAAATGCCAGAAAATAAAAAAGCAAGAACACATGATGCAACCATCAAAACGGTGTAGCAAAAGGTAGAACGAAACCAATAGACATTCATGTCAGATGCCGCAAGGCTAATGACGCTGTTGAAAAGTCCGTAAAACAAAGTCGTTGCACCGCCAATAACCCAAAAAACACGGCTGTCAATTTCCATCAGATTAGCTGATTTGATTCCAAAAAAAACAATCATAGCAGTCAGTGAAATACACAAAACTACTAAAGACTGAAAAATTGGATTCATTGCCTTATCCGTAAAAGTCGTTTGATTTTTCTCCATAATTTTGCATTCAATTTTTTATAAAAATGACCAAATTGACGTGTTTATAAATCTAACATAAATTTTTCTGCATTGTTTTGAACTAAGTAAAAAGATTTTAATAAAGTCCACCATTAGAATGCTTTATTGGTTATGGCGCTAAAGCTCCATCAAGCTGAAAGCATGACAAATTGACAGCGCACCAGAGGTGCTAAATGTTGGTAATTCCCTCTATTTAGCCCTTTTATTTAGCCCCAGCGGAGCGTGATATTGGTAATTAGAGTCAAAATAAAAATATTGCGCCCCGCTGGGCTAAAATACTGAGGGGGTACTTTGGATGTTACCAATATTGCCCCCCGCTGGGGCTTCCAAAATGCAACTTACTGGTGGAGTTTTTTAAAATCATTTTACTATGCAAATTTAGGAAAAAAAAGAAATCAAATTAATATAAAAACCGAAGGTAGTTTTTATAACAAAATACTTTTGTTAAATAATTAATATAAAAACAAGACTTATGCGGTGTAAAGTTTTTTTAAAAAATATTACATAAACTATTGATTTTTTGTGAAAAAAACGGAATCTTTGTCGTATATTTGAAAAAATAAGAGCTTTTAAACTTTATTTCGCAAAAAACATTCACAAATTAGTAAATCCTGAACTAATGTCTAATCTCATGAAATCTATTCGTGACCTGTTTGCTCAGGTGATGTTGCCATGCAGCATAGCTCAGGCTTTACGCAAGTATTTTTTTATTACCGATCTGGGTTCTCCTCCTTTTGATTTTGCTATTCACAACAAATTTAATCTCATACAATTAAAATTTCCCTTTTTTTTTAGCAAAACGAGATAAGGAACATTTTTTCTAACAACATAATTAATTAAACATGAAAAAAACAATTTTACACGTTTTTGCAATGTTGGCATTTGTGCTGATGTCAGCTTCCATTAATGCGCAATCATGCCCCGGGGCAAATCGAGATGTTAGCAACTCAAAATCAAGTACGCCAAACGATGCGATTGGTGTTGCTATGAAAAGCTTCTTCGCAGATGGTGGAAGCGCAACTTGGCGTTTCGAACCAGGTGCAAAATTTATTGAAAACACTGATGGCACAGCTAAATTGACGGGTGTTATATCTTATTATGACAAACCGACTCGTCGTTTACAAGTTGACATTAATTTTGTAGGTCAAACTTATAACGCACCAGCTGGTAGCCCTGTTTTATTTAATACGACTCCTTCTATTGCAGGGTGGTATTATTATTTCGCTGGTGCTTCCACCTTCACAGGTTTGAGTGACTTAGCGGGTGCAAAACTTGATTTCTCGCTTAGAGGGAAAGCAGCTCAAGTTGGTATTGGTGGCGCAGATGCTGTGGCTGACATCGGAAAATTGGGTTTAAGTGCTTGGTTTTCTTGGAATGTTGTTTCGCAACCTTCTAATCCAGCTATCAGAATCAATGCTTTTCCGGCTAATCCCGCTGTTGACCAAGCGGATATTGCCATAACACTTAGTGGAAATCCAACCGTTTGTGGTGATCCTTGTGCTACGGATACGCAAAAGCCAATTATCTCAAATTGCCCAAGCAATATAGCTTTAACAACAGCTGGCACTTGCGCAAATGCTTCTTGGACAGCTCCAACAGCTTCTGATAATTGCTCTACTCCTACTTTGAGTTTTGTAACTTCTCCTACCGCAGGTTTAACAAATGGTGGTTGCTATCCTATTGGAACTACTACCATAACTTATACCGCAACGGATGCAAAAGGCAATACTTCTACTTGTAGCTTCACTGTTACTGTTACAAAAGTAGTCAATCCGTGTGATAATGATATTGACAAACCAGTTTTGTCTAATTGCCCCACAGACCAAATTATAGTTGCAGCTATCGGTGAAACTTGTAAAATTGCTACTTGGGCTGCCCCTACGGCAACTGATAATTGTGGCACACCAACAATAGTTTTAACGTCTTCTTCTTTAACAGCTACAAAAAGTGGTGATTGTTTTCCCGTCGGTAAAACAACCTTGACTTACACCGCAACGGATGCAAAAGGGAACAAAGCGACTTGTAGTTTTTTCATCATGGTCAATCCAACGATTGATCCTTGTGCAACGGACGTAACGAAACCAGTTATTAGTAATTGTCCGAGCAATCAAAATTTGATAGCTGATTTGGGTCAGTCGTGTAAAAACGCTACTTGGACAGCTCCAACAGCTACTGACAATTGCTCTACTCCTACGCTTGCTTTTGTTACTTCACCGACTGCTGGTTTAACAAATGGCGGTTGTTATCCAATTGGAACAACAACTGTTACTTACACCGCTACGGACGCAAAAGGGAATACAGCAACTTGTAGTTTTACAATAACTGTAACAGCAACGGTTGATCCTTGTGCTACGGATGTTACTAAACCTACTATTAATAATTGCCCAAGTAGCCAAAGTTTGACAGCCGATTTGGGTAAAACGTGTAAAAATGCTACTTGGACAGCTCCAACAGCTACTGACAATTGTACCACACCCACGCTTACTTTTGTCACTTCGCCAACAGCTGGTTTGACAAACGGAGGTTGTTATCCAATTGGCGTAACAACGGTTACTTACACTGCGACTGATGCGAAAGGTAACACTGCTACGTGTAGTTTTACAATTACAGTTGTAGCAAATCCATGTGATTTGGATGTTACTAAGCCGGTAATAAATAATTGCCCAAGTAATCAAAACTTGTTGACAGCAGTCTCTTGTACGATTGCATCTTGGACAGCTCCAACGGCAACCGACAATTGTTCTACCCCAACCCTGACTTATGTTTCATCTCCAACAGGTTTCTTTAATGGTTCTTGTTACCCAGTTGGCGTGACAACAATTACTTATACCGCTACGGATGCAAAAGGTAATACCGCAACTTGTAGTTTCACCATTACCGTAAAATCCACTTGTAGCCAAATTACAAATCCGGGCTTAATCAAAGGAGATGAAGAGTTTTGTCCAGGTGCACCAGTAGGTTCAATTTTAGAAGATGTACCTGCATCGGGTGGCACTGGTGCAATTGAATATATGTGGATGTATTCTACCACAACATCAACATTTGGTGGTGGTGCGGGTTGGACATCAGTTCCAAATTCAAATACAAAAGATTTGTTAACACTCCCGGCTTTGACGCAAACAACTTATTTTATTCGTTGTGTGAGAAGAGCAGGTTGTGATTTATTTGAAGAATCAAACTTTGTAGTGAAAAAAGCCATCACATTTGCTCAAATAAAGGGGCCATTTGATGCTTGTTTGGGTGCAGAAGTAACATTTGAAGGCATAGAAGCGGGTGTGGGCACATCATACGTTTGGTACATTGATGATGCAACCGTCGCATCAAGCAACGACCGTATCGTCAAATTCAAATTTACGAGCATTGGTTCAAAACGAGTTCGTTATGAGGTGTATAATCTTGGATGTACTCAAAGAATCACTCGTTTTGTAGATGTTAAATCTTGCTTATTAGGCTCTGGCGCAGTTGATAATTTCAATTTAGTTGTAGCCAATTCTCATGCAGTTCAATTGGATTGGAAAACAAGCAATGAGAAACTTTCAAGCATGTATGTTGTAGAAAGTTCAGCTGATGGTGTAAATTTTGCTAAAGTGGCGGAAGTTCCTGCTCAAATAAAAGCAGTAGGTATCTATCGTTACATGGATGAAAACCCTAAAATGGGTCGTAGTTTCTATCGCATCAAACACATAGAAAATGATGGAAACATCACATACACGGTAAAGAAACAAAGTGTAATTTACATCAACGGAGGCGATAAAGTAATGGCTTATCCAAACCCAACAAACAACCAAATCTTCTTTGAGGTTCTGGATGTTGACAATACTGAGGGGGTCATTGAGGTTTACAACGAATTGGGCAAAATGGTGAAATCTCAAAATTTCACTAAGAGTCAAATGCGTTACGAATTGAACACTTCAGAATTACCAATTGGTATTTATGTCGTCAAAATTCGTTCTGCGAACAATGATGTGAAGACCATTAAAATCAGTAAGATGTAAGTGCAAGGATAAAATTAAACACATAGGCACATAAATCACATAGTATTATGTATAAATCCTTAATAATCAATACTTTATACGATTCTATGTGTCATAAGTGCCTATGTGTTTAGTATCAAATAATTTTGTCTTGACACTTAATTCTTTTTAATTGATAATTAAAAAAAGCGCAGTTGTAACGAAAGTTACAATTGCGCTTTTCTTTACCCCCTCAGTATTTTCATTGAAAAATCAAAAATTACGGTCATAAAATTCAATAATGCGTTCATCTACCCGTATGTCTTGTGGGCGAATTTTTTGTTTCAAAACAATACCTTGAAGTGTACGACAACGACTCAACGCCACATACGTTTGCCCATGCTCGAATGCACCACCCGTCAAATCAATGATAACTTTGTCGAAGGTTTTGCCTTGGCTTTTATGAATCGTGATAGCCCAAGCCAAACGCAAAGGGTATTGCTTAAATGAGCCAATTGACTCCGAATCTATTTTACTACTATCGCTTTCATTTATCTTATATTTCAAGATTTCCCAAGTTTGTTTTTCAACTTCAATATTGCGTAAAGAGCCATCTTTATCTTCAGTTTGAACCACAATTCTATGCGGTTCAAGTGTTACAATTTTACCAATTGTGCCATTCACGTATTCTCTTTTTACATCGTTTTTGACGAACATCACTTGTGCGCCCATTTTCAAACGTAAAGCAGTTTCAGTCGGAAATTGTTTCATTTCATAACCACCCGAAATTTCGGCGATATAAGTAAATTCTTCTAAGGTCAAATTACGAAGTTCTCGGTTATTGATTTCATCCACCACAGCATTGCGGGGCGATAATGTGATAAAATAATCTTTTTCGTTAAAATTAGGTTGATGCCGCTCGTTCAAATCATCCAAATCATCGTAATCAATGTCGTTCATCCTCACCGAATCCAATAGTCGAATAAAATGCCTTGCTTCCTGACGATATACTTTTCCTAATTCTAATCCTTCTAATGCGAACCCCTCAGGCTGCCTGCCCTCTTGGTAGGTATTTGAACCTTTTATAGGCTCTTGAAATATCTTTGCAGAAAAAAAGAAAGGAGATTCATAATAAGTTTGAAAAAATTGAACCTCCTCGGGCGTACTCACAACGGGAGGCAACTGAAATAAGTCGCCAAAGAAAATAACTTGAACACCACCGAAAGGCGTAAAATTATCTCGATTTATCCTCAAAAACCGATCAATGTGGTCAATCATGTCTGCCCGAACCATCGAAATTTCATCAATAATCAAAACTTCCATTTGGCGATAAAGCCTCGTATCTCGTCGTTTTTTGATGTCTTCAGGACCCATAAATTTTGCTGGAAAACCAAAAAAGGAATGGATGGTTTGCCCGCCTACATTCAAAGCGGCAACGCCCGTGGGTGCTAAAACAACACATTTTTTCCGTGTCGTATTTTTAAAAAGATGGAGCAAAGTAGATTTACCCGTACCCGCTCGGCCCGTAATGAAAAGATTTTTACGAGTCTTTTCTAAGGTGTCAAGGGCATATTGAAAATCAGCGTTAAGCTCAAGTGGATTCTTCACATTCTATGATTAAATATTTTTTTCAAACTCATTATGGGAATGTAAAATTAAACAAAATACCCCACCCAACATAAAAAAAGCGATACTTCCGTTACGAAATATCGCCATTATATTTAATGATGAATTATGAGTTATAAATTTTGCACTTCGCAAGATTCTTCATTTATCATTTATAATTCATCATTATTTTACTTATTCAAGAATCAACAATTGATTCGGAATCACACGTTCTCCTGCGTCCAAACGATTTAAAGTTCTGAGCTTTTTCTCGTCTGTATTATAGGCTCTTGCAATGGATTCAAGTGTGTCATCCGTTTTCACAACGTGATATTTTCTTACCCGTGTTTCAACGCCTTTTGCAGTGACCCCCTCAGTATTTTCCTTCACTTTTATTGGTCGTGGCATCACAACTGTATTGTAAGATTCCGGAACGTCGGAAGGTACTGTCTTAACGGTTGATTTTTTTTCTTTAACAACCACTGTGCTGTATGAAGAAGGTTTTGTTTCTTCTGAAATATCGCAAGCACAATTTTGAATGTTCAAAACTTGACCTTTTTTCAAGGTTTCTTTTGCATCCAAATTATTACATCTGCGCACAATTGTTTCTAACAAATGATACTGTTTAGCGATGGCTGAAACTGTTTCATTTCTTTGAACTACGTGGAAACCACTGTTTTTCTTCACAAATAAAACGGGTTCAGTTTTCACTATTTTCTTTTCAACAACTGCTTTCGGTGTCACCACAACTTTACGTTCAACGTGAGCCACTGCTTTAGGCGCAACCACTACTTTTTTTACTTTAGGTTTTACAACCGTAGCGTAAGAAACAGGTACTTCTTTTTTCACGACAATTGGTTCAGTTACTTTCAATCGAGTACAAGTTTCTAATTTGTCATTTTTCAACTTATTCCAAGAGCGTAATTCACTGACACTCACGTTATATAACTTAGCAACTGCACTCAAATTTTCACCTTGTTGCACCACGTGTTCGCCTTCTCTTGCTTTGGCTTCACAAACAATTTTGGTGACATATTTAGTTTCAATCTTTGTTACCGTTTTGGTTACAATCGTTGGTTTTACAGATTTTGCAAAACTCATTGGCACATCATTCGCTCTCGCAACAGCCATACTTGGTTGTTCAACGGGTTTGGGTGGTGCCACCACTTTCAGAGCCGTGCATGGCTGAATCACATCCGTTGATAAGTTGTTCCACGAACGTAATTTAGTCACCGCAATTCCATAACGACGGGCAATGCTGTAAACATTTTCACCTTTTTGAACTACGTGCTGTCCTTCTTCTGCCATTAAGTTGCAATCAACAACTGGCTCTTCCTTAATGACAATAGGCTCAGGTTTAGGCTCTACAAAAGTGGGTTTCACAGGTGCTTTTGCACCTTTAAGATAATCACAAACGGGCAAACCATTGATGCTCGTTAACTCATATAATTGCCCGTTCGTTTCTTGCTCACGAATGACACCAACTGATGGCAAAAAAGTAACTTCTGCATCAATTTTGCACGCATCGCAAGGCGACATTTT
>JAYTMW010000311.1:0-9170 GCA_043728105.1 Saprospiraceae bacterium
CCTCACAAAATGAATGTTTTATGAATGGTTGAAATAAAAATGTGAAAATAAAATTAAAAACATTTGGTTTATAAAAACAAAATGTTTTATATTTGTGTCATAATTTAAAACAAAAAGCAAAGCAGCACTCAATTAATAATTTATAAAAAACAAACGCCATGATAGCAAATTCAGAAATCATCAGAAAAGAACAAATCATCAGCATCAACGGAGGTTATTTTCACATAAACTTCTATTTAATTCAACTAATTGTAAAGGAATTTCTCCTAAAACATTGGTTAAACATGCTTTTAGCCTTAATGCTTACAATGCTTATTTTGAAAAAAGACATCCATTTGACGGTTTCATCAGGTATTGAAAGCGATAAGACAGAGAGTAAAGCATTAGCCGTTACACAACCCTCCAAAACAAAAAAACCAAAACAAAAAGTAGTATTTTCTTCAATGGCAGATATTGTCACCGAGCAAGACGATAATGGTGATGGCATCATTGAGCTAATTCCAAAGCGTGCCTTAACCGCCGTTTTGCCCACAAAACAAAAAAATGAAAATGCCGCCAATGAGTTTAACATTGTTTCCGTTTTTGAAAAATCTAAGAAAGAGGGCCCCTCAGTATTTAATGAAAAACAATCAAAATGTTGGGATTATGTAACCCGTTTTGTGAGCGTGGCAAGGGCTGAAAAATCAAAATTTGGCATCCCCGTGAGCATTACGCTCGCACAAGGCTTGCTCGAAAGCGATGCAGGTGAAAGCTCTTTGACTCGAAAAGCGAACAATCATTTTGGGGTAAAAACTTTCAATAAAAAGGTTTCTCACGTGGTTATGAAGGATGATACACCCCGTGATAAATTCAAAAAATACAATTCTGCGTGGGAAAGTTACCGTGATCACAGCCAGCTTTTAATGCGTGATCATTACAAACACCTTCAATTTTTAAGCAAAACAGATTACATCGGTTGGGCAAAAGGTTTGAAAAAAGCGGGCTATGCCACCGACCCTTTTTATGCAGAGAAATTGGTTAAAATCATTGAGTCGTTACAGCTTTATCGCTTTGATGAAGCGTGAATTTATAAGGTAACTACAATTGAGAATACTTAAATCGTCATAATTTTTTGCTGTTTCAAAACCTAATACTTTAAAAATATTTAAATTATAATCCATGATATTTTTTTGGTTTTCTCATAGTGTGTTGTTTAAGTCCCGACTTGTATCGGGGCTTTTTTGTTTTAAAAGATTACTCATTCATAATTTTCTTTTCAATTTTATACATAAAAAGGTACAGAATAGTGAGATTTTCTTATTCCATTTAAACATTATTCAAAAAATACTGAGGGGTATGTTTGATAATGCTACGATTTACAATAAATTTGACATAATTTTTAGTTACTATCTGTTTCACTCTCAAAAACAAACGCTCCAATGGGAATACAAAAAGATGAAAAACCGCCTAAAAAAAACCTGCCCAAAGATATTGGTGTAGAAAAAACCATTGGTCTTCCTGATATGAATATGGGTCTTCCAGAAGGAGATAGAAACGCTATTACGCCCATCGAGGTTGTTGATAGGCGTGATTGGACGGAAGATTCCAAATGGGTTCAGCCTAAATGGTTGAGTGAAGAAAATCTCTCAAACACTCCTTCAAAGACTTATCGGCATCATTATTTGACGCTTTTGCGCTCCCGCTATTGGCGTTTAGAAGGTGATTTCAGAACTTTTTACAACAATTATTACAACTCGGGCAAAGTTGATTTTGTGGTTGCAAGGCGTTTGATTGACACGCTTTTAATGGCAAAACGCATGCTCGAAAACGACAATTGCGATTTGGTAGGCGCACGTGATTTGTTGGGTGTCGCCGAACAATTTATGGTGTCGCTTTACCCCATGCACATTGCCAAACAGCGTGCGCAAGTCTTGGCAACAAAACTCCTTACGGAAAATGAGAGTTTGAGTAGAAAATTGTCGGATACCATCAGCGATGAACAATTCAAAACTGGAGAATTGTCGGCATTGTTGAGTGAAATTACGGACAATTACAACCAACAAGACCGTGATAATTTGATAGTGAACTCTCTACAAGTCTCAAAACTTGAAAATTTAGTGCGCTACGGCAAAATCGTTCTTTTACTTTTGTTCGTCACGTTGCCATTCATCATGTCGTTTGATGCGTCAATTTGGAAAGGAAGCATCTTTGAAATAGGTAAAAAACAAGAGAATCTGGAAATCAAACGAACGGTTATTGCCAAGCCAATTCAAAAAACAATAAAAACGGATGCGGGTCAAGATTCAATCATTACAGAGATAGAAACAACAGTGACAGATAGCCCACAAACGACACTCGATGGCCCTCGAATGTTGGAAAGAGAAATCGTGAAAGACGGTGATAAAGGTGGTGAAAAAGAAGTCGTCATAGAAAAAGCGATGCCACAAGGTCAACATTGGAAAAAATGGTTGATGATTTTAGCCATTGGCATTTTAGGTGGAGTAGGGGCTTTTTTCAGTGGATTAATGGGCATCCGAAAAAACAAAATTCAATTGGCGGACTATCAAGAATCCATGACCAATTATCTTTTGCGCATTATTATTGGTGCAATGGCTTCCATGATTTTATTCGTTTTCATTACGTGGAATGCGATTCCGGGCGTGGTATTCACGAGTGCAGGAGGCATTCTTTTCATTGCCTTTTTATCAGGTTTTTCTGAAAGTTTCTTCTTGAAACAATTGGGCGTGGATGAAGGTGACGGAAGTACGGTTAATATGCAATCGGGCGCAACTGCACCTGCATCTGTTACGCCTGCACAAGAGGGGAATAATTAGGTTCTTTCTCCTCTTGAATTGGTTTTTACGGAATTTTCACTTGAAATTAAGGCGTGAAACAAAAAATAATGTACCCAAATTGATTATTATATTTTCTTTAATCAAGGCAAATTTTTTGAGAAATAATAGATTATTTAAAAGGAATTTAACGCAGAGTAAAGAAAATAGAATGATTAAGTTGGGTAGATTATTTTTTGTTTCACGCCTAAAGAAAATCAATATTATTCAAATTTGATTTTACAAATTCATACTATTAGAGAACCAAAATTTATTATGATAAAAAAGAACAGAAACTTAAAATTTGAGGGCAACCTTTATGATAAAATTTTCAAGGAAAATGCTGAAGAAATTTTTATACCTTTAGTTGAGCAAAGATTAGGCATCAAAATCAAGCATTTTAAACAATACAAAGAAAAAATGCAAACCACCATTGAACGTGAAATGGATTTTTTCTACAAAGTTGAAACCGAAGATGGTGAAATTTTTATTTTGCATTTAGAATTTCAAACGGAAGATGAATTGGATTTTGTTTATCGAGTAGGCGAATATCACGGTATAGCCTTACGAAAAAAAAAGATGAAAATTCGTCATATTGTCGTATATTTGGGAACAGGAAAACCCAAAATGCGCACAGAATTAAAGCCTGAAGAAGTCTATACAGGTTTCGATTTAATCAATATCAATGAGTTAGATTCTCAAGAATTATTAACTTCTCAATTGCCCAATGTTGCGCTTTTGGCCATTTTAGCAAACTATCCAAAAGAACAAAGTGAAAGTATTTTACGTTTATTGGTTAAACAATTAAAAGCAATAAGCAAAACCAAAACGGAGTTTAGAAAACACATCAAGCAATTGGTCATTCTATCACGTTTAAGAAAAATAGAAGATTTAACAATTAAAATCACAGAAGAGATGCCAATTACATACGATATTGAAAATGATTATCTGTACAAAAAAGGAAGAGAGGAAACAATCGAGAAAAAAAATTATTCATTTGTAGTGTCTTTGTGCGAAGACAAAGAAATACTATACACCAATCAGAAAATCGCATCATTGGTAGGCGTTTCCGTTGAGTATGTTGAAAAAATCAGAAAAGGACTTGCTAAACAAAAGTGATATTTACAAACGATGTAAAGTATCTGGCTAAATTATCTCGTTTTAGAAAAATAGAAGATTTAACACTTGAAATTACTGAAGATATGCCAATAAATTATGATATTGAAAATGATTATCTATACAAAAAAGGGTTTGAAAAAGGATTCAAAAAAGAATTTGGAAAAGGATTCGACAGTGAATTTAGTAAAAGATTTGAGAATGAACTTGGTATCGAAAAGAAAAACCACTTGTTTGTGGTAGTATTGTGTCGAGTCCCAGAGGTAGTTTATACCAATGAGGAAATCGCATCATTGGTAGGTGTTTCCGTTGATTATGTTGAAAAAATTAGAAAAGAACTTGCCTCAAAAAAGTAAGAAATTTTTGCCACGAAATACAACACCCCTCATTATTTCTTTTGAAATACTGAGAGGTGTCTTTTTTTATAATGCCTTGATTATCAATGGCTAATATAGATAATTTTTATTTAATAAATGTTGTTAAGTTTGCAGCGTATCCTTTCATCAAAATTTAGTTTCCAAAAAATAAGGCAACATTTTCCGCCACGTATCCCAATCATGTGGCATGTCGTGACCCCAAATATCCAACTCGTGGTGGATGCCTTTTGCCGTCAGCATTGCCGAAAAACGGCGACTTGCCTCTGGCTTTTCCCAATTGCCACTGCCCGCCGAAATCAGTATTTTTTTAGCCGCATTTATTTTTGAAATAAACCAATCGACGTTCAATCCTGGGATGTAATGTTCGGGCGAATTGAAGAAAACATCCTCGTCGTAGTAGTCATTGGTGTAAGCCGAAAGGTCGTAGCAACCACTCATGGCGATTGTGCCTTGAATCAAATCTGGACGTTTTAGAAACATATTCATGGCGTGAAGCGCACCAAAACTCGCCCCACACGTGATGATGGGCGTATCCGCACTCGTTTTTGCTCGGATGTACGGAATCACCTCATTGAACACATATTCATTAAATTGTTGATGTCTGATGGCTTTGTCACGAGGATTCATGTCACGGTTCAACCAACTTTCGGTATTGATGCTGTTGATGCTAAACACCTTCACTTTGCCCTCCGAAATGGGTTTTTCGATGGCTTGAATCAGTTGAAAACGCTCATATTCGAGGTAGTCAGCGGCGGCGGTCGGTATCATCAAAAGTGAAAAACCGTAATGCCCATAGCTGGCGATTTCCATGTGTTTATTGAGTCGAGGACTGTGCCAACCGTCTAATTCTTTGTGCATGAAATTATGAGATAAAGGGTGATAAAAAAGTGACATACAGATAACAAACAAAAGTATAATTTTTTTGGTTCAAAGGAGATTTTTGAACAAAATACTGAGGGACCCCTTCGCCAAATTTCAAAAGATAAGTTTGCAGATGAACGGATTAAACTACCTCTTCGTTTTTCATAAAAAAAAATGTCTAACACGGAAAAAATCCTACAAAATCCAAAAAATCCTACCAATCCTAATGCAATTTAACCAATAAATTGCTGACTCACCCCCTCAGTATCCACGACCAAATTTTGCTCTGGAAACAACAAAACGAAGGAAAAAGGCTCAAAATTATCGGACAAAATGCGGGGCAAACGCTCCATGTTTTTAACGTAAGAAAGCGTGTGTGGGCGGGCATCTATCACGACGAGCAAATCTTCTTGCCGCATCTGATTGTGCAGCACCTCAAAACTTTCCCACCCATTTATTTGGATGAAACCCGCTTGCAACATCGTCGGATATTTGGTCAGTAAAAACTTAAAATCATCCACCTCAAAATCAACCAAATAGAATACAAGGCGTGCGCCCAATTGCGAAACAAGGCGTTGAATATGCGTCAACCAACGATGAAAACCAGATTCCAAACTGGCATTTTCGGGTACGACTACCACAATTCTACGGAAGGTATTAACGGGTCTCAAAATCTTAGAAACTAAGAAAGTTTGGGGTGCGTTTTGCAAAACTTGGGTCATAATTGTCCCAAAAAACATATCCACTGCGGATGGTTTTCCATTCCAACCAATCACAATTTCACTTATCGCCAAATCTTTTACAGCCCTAACAATGCCACCTGCCACATTCAAATCCACCCGTGAAACGACCTCAACAGACACATCCGCAGCCCTTGCGTGACTGATGGCATTGGCAAAAAGTTTGTCCGTCAAAAGAATGCGTTTGCGAGATTCTGCATCGTCATTCACGACCGAAAGCGGGTAAATGGGTTCATCAGATTTTGGATTTTTTATGAGGATGGCTAAATCAATCAAACTCTCAAAATTAGCGGGATTTGCGACAGGAATCAAAATACGCTCGACCCCCTCAGTATCAGCCGCAAATCTTTCGTTTTCTTTAATGGCCAACTTTTTTGCAGCGTTTTCAGTGATGAAAGTCGAGACTAAACAGGTGACTAAAATCATCAAAATTGTACCGTTTAAAACGGCCACGTCAAACAATTTTAGATCAAAACCTATTAAAATAATGGCTAATGTAGCCGCAGCATGAGAGCTGCCCAAACCAAAAATTATATTGCGTTCTGTAACGGAATAATGATAGATTTTTTGAGTAATATATGCGGCCAACCACTTCGTCGTGTAAGCCACAACTAAGATTGTAATAGCCACTTTCCAACTATTTATATCCGAAAAAAGCACATGTAAATCCACCCTCATGCCCACTGAAATCAAGAACAACGGGATGAACAAAGCATTGCCCACAAAATTGATGCGATTCATCAAACCTGATGCGTGAGGTATCAAACGGTTCAAAACCAATCCTGCCAAAAAAGCACCAATAATGGCTTCAATACCCGATATTTCTGCCAAAACTGCGGATAAAAAAACCACCAACAAAGCAAAAATGAACTGTGAACCGCCTTCGCTCTCCACATTCTTAAAAAACCACCGAGCCAAACGAGCCAACACAAACCACACTAAGAAGACAAAAATAGCAAATGAAATTACCATTTTGACCACTAAAAATCCAATTTCTTCTCCTTTTGTGGTGGCTGTAATGAATGATAAAAGCAATAAAGCAGCAGTATCTGTAACGATTGTACCACCTACGGTAACGGTCACGGCTTCGTTTTTTGTCACCCCCAAACGAGACACAATCGGGTAGGAGATGAGCGTGTGTGTGGCGTACATGGAAGCCAAAAGTAGGGCAGAATTAAAAGGGAAACCGAGTATATAAAGTGTTGAAACCGTGCCAATACTGAGGGGTATGCTGAACGTGAGAAAACCATAAACGAGACTCTTATTTCGAGTGCGTTCAAAGTCACGAAAATCAATTTCAAGACCCGCTAAAAACATGATATAAAGCAAGCCAATTGTACCTAAAAGTTTGATGCCCGAATCCAATTCAATGAAGCCAAAACCTTTTGGGCCGATTGCCACACCTGCCAAAATGAGACCCACAATGCCGGGAATATGTGCCTTGCGCAGGAGCAAAGGCATCAAGAAGATGATCGCTAAAAGCAAAGCGAAAACCATTACAGGATCCTTGAAAGGCAAATTAAAATCAAATAGAAAGGTCATTTCGGTTCTCTGTTGATGCGTACAGAGGCAAAGCTAACGAGTAGTTTTGAGTATTGGGTATGGAGTATTGCGATTTTTACATAATATCCTAAAATTTGTGCAACCTTTCAAGTATTACTGTTTAAAAATCAAATTTATAACCCACTCCTTTCAAAGTTTTTATGTTGTCGGAGCCCAATTTTTCACGCAGTTTGCGAATGTGAACATCAATTGTTCTATCACCAACGATGACGCTATTGCCCCAAATTTTGTTGTAAATTTCATCTCGTGTGAACACTTTTCCCGGTCGAGAAACAAGGAGTAAAAGCAATTCAAATTCTTTCCGAGGTAGTTCAATTGTCACATCACCCCGCCGTATTTGCATTCTTTGACGGTCGATTTCGAGGTCTGAAACCTTTATAACTAATTGAGAATCAGCACTTTCTGTATTATGCCTTCTTAAAAGTGCATTTACCCGACTGATTAAAACTTGAGGTTTTATGGGCTTTGTAATGTAATCATCGCCTCCAACATCTAAGGCAGAAATTTGAGACAATTCTTCATCACGAGCGGTCAAAAATGCGATGATTGTTTTATTAAATTGAGGATATTGACGCAATTGACGGCATGCTTCCACACCATCCATTTCAGGCATCATAATATCCAAAATAATCAAATTCGGATTGTAGTGCAAGGCTTTTGCAATGCCTTCTTTGCCGTTCAAAGCGGTAGCCACATCAAAACCCTCCTTTTTTAGGTTGTAACCTAAAAAGTCAAGTATGTCACTTTCATCATCCACGATTAGGATTTTCGTCATAGTTTTTTTTTGTGACGCAAAATTAGAATGTTAACATGTAGAAATAGAACAAACAATATTAAGATAACGTTAAGAAATTACGATTTAATTGCAACGCAATGAAGCGAATAAAAAAAAATAAGTAACAAGTAAATAATAAATATGTCATTTTTTTGCAACACAAAGGCACATAGGATACATAGTTTTCGGAAATTATTTTTATAACTCGTTGAAAATCAAACAATTACATATTCATCTATGTGTCCTATGTGCCTATCCCGATAAAGGTCGGGACAAGTTGTGTTGCAAAAAAAACTTCAATTAGACCATGTTATTTTTTACACTTTGCTAAGACAAATTTGGATAATATCATTAAATCTAAATTAGGAAAATTCATTTAAAATTCGTGTAATTTGTGTAAAAATCTTAAATAAACTCACTCATATTATCAGTCCAACCGTACCTTTTAAACTTGTCAAAATCCTTATAAAACTTCATCCCGTTTTCAAAAAGGTTGAAAACACGTTCAAAACTCCACACTTCCGTCCACGGTTTAATTTCACTATCGAGCATAAACAATTTTCTAATACGCTCCATTTTGTTGATTTCTGAAACGATGACAACCTTACGTGCGCCATGTTGCTTCGCCAATTTTAAGGAATCCTTATCTTTTTCGACCACACCATGATAGCAGACCTCAATTGCCATAAATAAATCACCGTTTTTATACCAAAGGCAATCAATTTCGTAAGGAAAGTCGGGAATACTGAGGGGTCGGCTTTCCGTGATGACTTCAAATCCTGCCCACTCACCAATCCGTTTAAGCATGTCAACAGTTGTGGAATGCAACGAATCATAGCGCATAGCCGACTCTGCTGCCAACGATTTATATTTTTCTTCAATGGATTGTAGCTCAATGATGCTACTGTATCGAGTAATTTGACGAGTC
>JAYTMW010000312.1:0-10913 GCA_043728105.1 Saprospiraceae bacterium
CGAGCCGTCGAACTCAAAGAAGCCCATTGAAAAAGCGAAAGAAGAAGTAGTTGTTTCTGCGCCAATTGTAGAGCCAGTGAAGGAAATCGTAGCTATAAATGAGCCATCGAAATCAGAGAAGCCCTTTGAAAAAGCGAAAGAAGAAGTAGTTGTTTCTGCGCCAATTATTGAGCCAGTGAAGGAAAACTTAGCTGTTAAAGAAGACGTAAAATCAGAAATGCCTGCGGAGAAAACGAAGGTAGAAACGGTTGTCAGCACGCCAGTTTCTGATAAAATTTATGAAAACACTTTAGCGTCAAACAAACCGAGTGACGTAAAAATGGCGGTCAGCACCAGCGTTAAAAAAGAGACAAATGGAGGGATTAGATGTAAGTTTTTGGTAGTTGCTGGAACTTATGCCGACGAAAAAAATGCCATTATTCAACAGAAAATAGTAAAAAACAAAGGATATGCCGACGTGGAAGTGATTCATTATAAAGACAAAAACCTATATGGTGTTTGTATTAAACAAAGTAATGATGAAAAAGAAGCCTATTCAGTGGCTAAAAATGTGGTAAAAGGTGGCATAGATGCCTTTGTTAAAGTCTTGAAGTGATTTAAACGTTTTTATTACTTGTCCTGATTTGACTCGGTGGCGTTCTGTCACCGAGTTTTTTTATACCATGTGGCGGCTGATTTATTTGTTAATCAATGTATTAGACTTATAATTTCTAATTTTTAATTTCTAATTCTTACTTAATCTATGGTTCTATAAACGTAATATTGCAGTTTAGGAATTTGTAATGTTCAAACTATCCATTATCCACTATAAATTATCCCATTAAAAAAAATGCGTTATTACATCATAGCGGGTGAGGCATCAGGTGATTTACATGGCTCAAATCTTATAAGAGCGTTAAAACAAAAAGACAGTCAAGCTGAAATTTGGGCTTGGGGCGGCGAGATGATGGAGCAAGCGGGTGCACGCATCCGTAAGCATTATCGTGATTTAGCGTTCATGGGTTTTTTAGAAGTGGTCAAAAATATCAAAACTATTTTACGCAATATTGATTTTTGTAAAAACGATATTATAAATTTTCAGCCCGATGTTATAATTTTTGTGGATTATCCTGGATTCAATTTGCGCATCGCAAAGTGGGCAAAATTGCATCATTATAAGACATTTTACTACATTTCTCCTCAAATTTGGGCTTGGCATGCCTCTCGTGTGCATGGTATAAAAGCAACTGTTGACCGCATGTTTTGTATCATTCCTTTTGAAAAAGACTTCTATAAAAAATATGACTATGAAGTAGATTATGTTGGGCATCCTTTGCTCGATGTTGTGGATTCCCACGTGTCTAAACCCAATTTTAGAGCATTTTATGGCTTAGATGAACGTCCCATTATTGCCGTATTGGCAGGTAGCCGTAGGCAGGAAATTGAAAAAATGTTGCATTTGATGCTCTCTATCGTACCACATTTTAAGGAATATCAATTCGTCATTGCGGGTGCGCCTTCGTTGTCCGTTGAGTTTTATGATAATATTTTAAAATTAGGGAAAAATACTGAGGGGGTCAAAATCGTAAGAAACCAAACGTACGATTTACTCTCAAATGCAGCTTTTGCTTTGGTAAAATCTGGTACATCCACGCTCGAAACGGCTCTTTTTAATGTGCCACAAGTCGTGTGTTACAAAGGTTCAAATATTTCTTACTCGATAGCCAAAAGGGTAGTGCAGGTTAAATATATTTCATTGGTGAATCTCATTGCCGATGAACCTATTGTAATTGAATTGATTCAGAAGGATTTAACAGAGAAAAACTTAGTCAAAGCACTGACTAAAACCATTGAAAATCAATCAGTTATCAAAGAAAAGTATAAAATACTGAGGGGCCTCCTTGGCAACAAAGGAGCAGCCGACAGAACCGCTCAATTGATGATAGATTATTTGGTATAGCAACAGTTTAACAAGAATTTAAATTATTTTTCTGATTATTTTACATACAAATCACTCAATTTGGACGTTAAGGTATCAAACTTGCTTGGTAAAAAGATATGCTTTAATTTCAATTCAAATTATAAAAAAAAATTTCCCAAAATCTTAAAATCATAAGTCACATGAATTCAAAATTTTATCAAGTCGGATTAACACTTTCGGGTGGAGGAGCGAAAGGCATTGCGCACATTGGCGTTATTCAAGCTTTATTAGACAATAACATAAGGCCTGAAATTATATCGGGCGCAAGTGCAGGGTCTATAATTGGTTCGCTTTACGCTGCGGGCGTATCTCCTAACGACATGATTAATGCAGTGAACGACAGTAGTTTTTTCAAAGTATTTCGTATTGTAGGCATTCCCGGGGCGGGTTTGGTGAAATTGGATTATTTGAAAGAGCGCATGAAGGAATTTATCAAAGAAGACAGCTTCGACGCTTTAAAATATAATATGAATATATGTGCCACCAATATGAATCTTGGAAAACCTGTCATTTTTAACTCTGGTACTTTATATGACAAAATAATGGCTTCATGTGCCGTGCCGTGGTTGTTCAAACCTGTCATTATTGACGGTCACATGTACGCTGACGGCGGCATTACGAACAACATGCCCGCCCAAGCCATTAGAGATAAATGTGATGTGTTGATTGGTTGTAACGTGAAACCAAAGCTTGAGATTTCAGAAAATAACGACCTTGATTCTTTCATGGGCATCACCCAACGTTGCGTAGATTTGAGTCTTTGGACCAATTCAAAACCGAACGTAAAGTGTTTAGATGTGTACATTGCACCTGAAAAATTACAAGGTTTTAGTTCTTTTAATATGAAACGCACGAAAGAAATGTGTGAAGTAGGTTACGAAGAAACCATGAAAAACATGCCAAAACTTTTGAGGGTTTTAGAAGAAAAACAAGAAGAAAAGCACTTGAATAAAGCGGCTTAAAACGTAATTGAGTAATTTGGTTATTGAGTAATTACCCAATTACTTCAATATCAGGTTGATGCCTAATTTCCAAATTAAAGACATCTTTTCTCGCATAATGACCGACGACATCAAAATCTAATTTGCTTTTTGCTAAAATGGAAAAATCTAATTCGGCTGTCAACACGCCTTCCTGATTCCATAATGGCCCCGCCAAAACTTCTCCCATTGGTGAAATTATGACACTTCCACCAGCACTCATAATGTCAGGTTCATGTTCTAAATCGTTCAAATATTCTTTCGGATAATCTGATTTTTGAACATATTGATTGGCGGATAAGACAAAACAACGCCCTTCTAAAGCGATGTGTTGCATCGTAGATTGCCAAGAATCTCTTGAATCGGCAGTGGGGGCGAGGTAGATTTCAACGCCTTTTTCATACATAGCCATGCGAGCTAACGGCATGTAATTTTCCCAACAAATGAGTCCACCAATTTTGCCCAATTTTGTGTCGAAACTAACCAAAGTGCTGCCATCACTTTCTGCCCAAACGTAGCGTTCAAGCCCCGTTGGTTTCAATTTTCTATGCTTGCCGATGAGTCTGCCTTCGGGGTTGAAATAAAGAAGGGTACAATAAAGTGAACCGCCCACTGATGCTCTTTCGGTCACGCCTAAAAACACAAAAATATTGGCTTTTTTGACCGCTTTACTAATGATTTCAAACGATTCAGACGGTATTTCAAGGCTATTTTCCCAATATTTTAACCATTGATTGCGCCCTTTTTCGGTGCGTTTTCCTATGATTGCATCAAAATCCAACCCTCTTGGATAGCATGGAATGAAGGACTCTGGAAACAGCAATAAGTCGCACCCTTCAATGACTCCTTTTTCTATCCAAGTGACGATAATTTCGACCGTTTTTTTGAGGTCAAACAAAGCAGGCGTTGCTTGCACAACGCCCACTTTCACTTTTTTATGTGTCATAATTTGAACGTTGAGAACGTTGAAAATACTTTAATTTTTTCTTGGAACAAATGTAAAATTAATTAGTTCTACTTTAGCAATTTACCCTACTGAAAAAGACTAAATGGATTGATTTAATTTTCGAATAGAAAAATTGGAAATTTTCTATTCAAAAATTAAATCAATCCGAAAAAACAATCCCTAAGCACGCCTTTTATGCGCAGCATAAAACAGTGAGTGTAAAGTGCCAAAGTAGAATTAGGAATGAAATAGAAATAAAATCATCCATTCAGTGATGCTTGCAGCTTCATCAAGCCAGAGGCATGAGAGAATTATTTTTTTGAGTAATCCATTATATTTTTCAAGTAATATCGGGCTATATTGCTTTAAAAATTGAATGGCTTAATCGTAAAAAGAACCTGCATTTGCTGGCAGTCAGGTCTTTTAAATGGATGACTTTATTTCTGTTTCGTTTCTTATTGTGCAAAACCATTTTTTGCCCAGCAAGTAATTGATTTAATATCTGCATCGGGCAATTTTGTTAACCCTTTTGGCATTTTAATACAATCTGATTCTTGACTGATTGAACATAAAAGATTGTGCGAATTGAAATGCAACTTTGATTTTTCATAACTCGATAAATCTATGCCTCTTGAAGCCGCAACTTCTGAATGACATCCCGAAGTTGCACATTTTGTATCAAAAATAGTTTTAATATTTTTTGCATAAGTGGGCGTTGAGCCTGTGCAATCGGCTTTTGCTATGTAATCTGCGTTGGTTGTTCCAGCTGCCGCATCTTTTTTACATGCTTGAAGAAGAAAAAACATACTGATGGAAAACCCTGAAATAAAGAGTGTTTTTTTCATAAATAGAAAACAAATTTTGAGTGTGAAGAATACTATTGACCAGTCCTTTTACGAGTAGAGACGCACATTAGTTTAAGGGTTAAAACAGTTTTTTTGTTTCATTTTTAACAATGGAATTTTACAAGCTAAACGAATGAAATATTCTGACACGAATAAGGCAAATATAAAATCGAATAAGTCCAATTTGGATACAATCCCCTAATCATTACATATAGATTAGAAAAAATTCGTTTTGAAATTTGTGTTATTCGTGTTAGCGTATTTTGTTCGTTCCGCTTCGAATTTTACCACTCTTTTTTCATAAAAAAAAGCCAAAATACTGAGGGGGGCAAATGTTTATCTCAAAAAGTATCGTAATGACAAATTTATGACATACATTCACGCAATGAAAGTGAGGAAATCTTAGAGCTTCACTTTGTTTAACTTTTATTCACCATAAAATTAAACAATATTAATCCAACTGTGTTTCTGATTCGTAATTAATGCAGTTCTGTTCTTTAATCTTAAACATTTTTTGTGGGTAAAAAAGTAATTGTAATTGGTTCGGGTTTCGCTGGTCTTTCGGCTGCCACCAATTTGGCGGTCATGGGTTATGATGTGACCATTTTAGAGAAAAATGATTGCCCTGGCGGACGTGCAAGAGTGTTCAAACAAGACGGTTTTACCTTCGATATGGGTCCTTCGTGGTATTGGATGCCCGAGGTTTTTGAGCAATATTTTGTAAAATTTGGCAAAAAACGCTCTGATTACTACGATTTAACCCGTCTTGATCCTTCCTATACCATTACTTTTCAAGACGGCGATGTCATGCGTTTACCCGCCAATATGACTGAATTAGAAAATCTTTTTGAAAGTTATGAGAAGGGGAGTAGTGTCAATTTGCGTCAATTTTTGAAGGAAGGAAAGTACAAATATGATGTTGGCATGGGTGAATTTGTGGTGAAACCGTCGCACAACATCTTTGAATTTATGGATTGGCGGGTGATGAAAAGTTTTTTCCATCTCCAGATGTTCACCAATATGTCGAGCTACGTGCGCAAGCTTTTTAAAAATGAAAAACTCATTCAATTATTAGAATTTCCTGTCCTTTTTCTCGGAGCAACGCCTTGGAACACGCCTGCGTTATATTCCTTGATGAATTATGCTGATATGTCGCTCGGCACGTGGTATCCAAAAGGCGGCATGTTTGAAATAGTGCGAGCAATGGTGTCGTTAGCGGAAGAAAAAGGCGTGAAAATTCGATTGAATCAAGAGGTAAAAAAGATAGATGTTGAGCAAGGTAAAGCGACAAAAGTGGTTACGCAAAATGAAATTTATGACTGCGATATTGTGGTAGGTGGCGCAGATTATCATCATCTCGACCAACAAGTTTTAGACCCCAAAGACCGAAATTATACTGAGGGGTATTGGGATAAACGCACTATGGCACCTTCAAGTTTGTTGTTTTATTTGGGTGTAAATAAAAAATTACAGAATTTAGAGCATCACAATCTTTTTTTTGATGCAGATTTTAACCTCCATGCTACTGAAATTTATGAGCATCCAAAATGGCCTACTAAGCCATTGTTTTATGTTTCTGTACCGTCAAAAACCGATAATTCGATTGCGCCTGATGGCATGGAAAATGTGTTTTTGCTTGTGCCTTTGGCTCCAGACCTTGAAGATACTGAGGGGTTGCGTGAAAAATATTACGACATCATTATGGATCGTTTAGAAAAACATACAAAACAAGACATTCGCTCTCATGTGGTATATAAAAGGTCGTTCGCACACAATGATTTTAAGTCAGATTATAATGCCTACAAGGGCAATGCTTATGGTTTGGCAAACACGCTTTTGCAGACCGCTTTTTTGAAACCAAAGCTAAAATCAAAAAAAGTAGCGAATCTTTGGTTTACAGGTCAATTAACGACTCCGGGGCCAGGCGTGCCACCTTCCTTAATTTCGGGACACGTTGTGGCGGATGATATTTTCAAAAATATTAAACCTTAATGCCTTAATTGTGTTTTAATTCATTGCTTTGCGCATCAATTAATAATTATTTTAACTAAACAATGCTTTTGGATAAACAATGAATCAATTTAAACTATTCACCGACGTTTGTCAAGAGTGTAGCGAGCATATAACGAAGCGGTATTCGACTTCTTTTTCAGCGGGCATCAAGGTTTTTGATGTTAAACTTCGTGCGCCCATCTATGCGATTTACGGTTTTGTGCGTTTTGCGGATGAAATAGTGGATACTTTTCACGGTTATGATAAAGCAATGTTGTTGAATCGTTTTCGTCAAGATACCTACAATGCGATAAATGAAAAAATTTCTTTGAATCCTGTTTTGCAATCTTTTCAAGAAGTCGTTCATAAATATCAAATTGAAATGGAGTTAATAGATGCGTTTTTGGATTCTATGGAAATGGATTTGCATTTTCATAAATATCACGATGCACTCTACAAAAAGTATATTTACGGCTCGGCAGAAGTCGTTGGTTTGATGTGTTTACGGGTTTTTACGGAGGGGGATGATGCCAATTATCAAACCTTGAAAGAGTCGGCTTGTGGTTTGGGTTCAGCTTTCCAAAAAATCAATTTTTTAAGAGATATGAAGAGTGATTTTGATGAAAGAGGTAGGGTTTATTTTCCGGGAATTGATTTCAGAAATTTCGATAATGAACAAAAACGCCTTATTGAAGCTGACATCAAAGCCGATTTTGATTTAGGTTATTCTGGTATTATACGTCTGCCCAAGTCCGCAAAATTTGGTGTTTATTTAGCTTACACTTATTATATCAATCTTTTTGAAAAAATAAAACAAGCCAATGCCCAAAGGGTTAAGCAAGAACGAATTCGGGTCAGTGATAGAAGAAAAGTTTATTTATTGTGTAGCTCGGCGGTGAAGAATAGTTTTAATATGATTTAAACCATACGTTAGGGAAACTTTTGAAGTTTCCCTAACGTTTTTTCATTATCCTCTATCCATTATCCATTATCCACTAAAATACATGCCCTCAAATTTTAAAAAATATTCGTGGCTTTTATTGGTGTTAGCCGTTGTTTTAGTCATCATTCATTGGTTTATTGATGACGTTAAACCAAACAACTTTGTGCTACAAGTGAAGCCTTTTTTCCACGTTCCTTTTTTTGAAACACGCTACTTATATCTCTACGCACATATTTTTGCGTTCATTCCAGTCTTCGCTTTGAGCTTCGATAAGAAAGTGGCTTACTACAAAACTTGGAAACATTTATTACCTGCACTACTCATTGTTTCAATCATTTTTTGGATTTGGGACATTGTAAAAACGCACTATCAAGTTTGGGGTTTTAATCCAAAATATTACACCATGCTTCTGATTAATTTACCGATTGAAGAATGGTTTTTCTTCATTACTTTTCCGTTTTGCAGCGTGTTTGTGTACGAATGTATTGAAGCATATTTTCCAAAAGACATTTTGAAAGATTATGATAGGCCCCTCAGTATTTTTCTTGGTTTTGGTTGTTTTTTTGTCGGTATTTCCCACTGGGGGCAAAGCTACACCGCTACCACCTGGATACCCGCAGGATTGTTCGCTTTATGGCATTTTTTCACTTATGATAACACCTATCGCACTCGTTTTTATAAGGCATTTTTAATCATGCTTATTCCTTTTTTTATAGTAAACAGCCTGTTTACGGGTGCTTTTACCATCGAACCTATTGTGATTTATAATCCCGAAGAATATCTGGGAATTCGGATTGGTACGATTCCTTTAGATGATTTTGCTTACAATTTGTTGTTGGAGTTTATGGTTTTGACGATTTACTTTAGAATAAAAGGAGGTAAGATTTCAGTATAAAAAAAATAAAAAACCCTGCAAGAGTTTCAAACTCTTGCAGGGTTGTGCGCAAATAAGGATAAGAACTACAAAGCTAATATCTCCGCCATACGCATCATATCACGATTAACTTCTTTCGTCTTCGTAATCGCATCTTCAAAACTCGTATAAGACAATTGATTGTTATAGATGCCCACCATAACACCATATTTACCTTTCACTAAAGCCTCAACAGCCTCATAACCCAAGCGACTTGCCAAAACTCTATCAATGCAAGTCGGGGAACCGCCCCTTTGAAGATGCCCAATAACAGTCACTTTGGTATCATAGTAATCAAATTGTTCCTTAACCAAACGAGCCACTTCACGTGCGCCACCGTATCTATTTCCTTCCGCAATGATGATTAAACCAAAAGGTTTATTCCGTTTTGCGGCTTTTTTTATGTGCGTAACCAAATTTTCGAGCGTGCTATCGTTTTCAGGAATTAACACACCGCCCGCACCACTTCCAATGGCAGAATGAAGGGCTAAAAAACCCGCATGACGACCCATCACTTCAATAAAAAACAAGCGATTATGAGAGTCCGCAGTGTCTCTAATTTTATCTGCCGCTTCCATAGCCGTATTGATTGCCGTATCAAAACCAATCGTAATATCAGTGCCATAAAGGTCATTGTCAATCGTGCCGGGTATGCCAATAAAAGGAATATTATACTCTTGTGAGAAAATATGTGCACCCGTAAAAGTACCATTTCCACCTATCGCAACACAAGCATCAATATCGTTTGCAACCAATACTTCATAAGCCTTTGCCCGACCTTCGGGAGTCATAAATTCAGTAGAACGAGCCGTCTTCAAAATGGTGCCACCACGTTGGATAATGTTACCAACATCTTGGGTTTCCATGCGTCTAATTTTGCCGTCAATCATACCTTGGTAGCCTCTTTCGATGCCATAAATATGCAAATCGTGGAAGATAGCAGTACGCACAACTGCACGTATAGCGGCATTCATACCGGGTGCATCACCACCAGATGTAAAAACCGCAATTCTCTTTATATTCTTAGTTATAGTCATTTTTATTAAATAATTCCCCTTTTTATTGAAAATACTGAGGGGGTACTGTATGATTTTTAGATTTTAGATTTAATTATTATAAATACATAAGTTGTTGATAATAAGCTACTTAAACGAAAAGCAACTAAAATTAATCACTAACAACTAATCACTAATCACTAAATCGCCTTATTAATATTATTCAAATGATATGCCACAAGACTATCAATGGGTTTGCGAATGACATTTCCCAAATCCAAGTTATGCTCCTCGAGCGTCATTTTTAAAATATCTTGAAAATGAAAAGCGATAGAACCAACAAAGCAAACAGGCAAATGATGACACCCTTCATATTTCAGAATATGGCGATTCACGAGCTCTGTAAAAGCCTCGCCAACCAATTTTTGAATGTAAAGATTGTCTCTATGTTTTGAGAAAAAAGTAGCAAAAGACGATAAATAAACGTTAGGTGCTTCACCATATATATGATTCAAAAAACCTCTTTTATCCGTGCCAAATTCAGCCTCAAAAAAAGCTTTAATATCATCAGGCATTTCACGGTAGAAATAAGCCTTCAAAAGTAACTTTCCAAGATGCGAGCCACTACCTTCATCACCCAACAAATAGCCCATGTTCGTCACGTTGTCCGTGATTTTTTCACCATCATATAGGCACGTATTTGAACCCGTACCAATGATGCAAGCTACACCCGCTTTACTGCCACAAGCAGCCCTCGCCGATGCCAATAGATCATGTTCAACCACGATTTTGGCATTCGTAAAAACCCTTTCCAAGCCACGTTTGATAATGTCGCAACGCATTTTATCAGAACAGCCTGCGCCATAAAAGTAAATTTCTTTGACCTCATCAACCTTCACTTGATGCACAAACTCTTTCTTCAATTCAGCCTCCACGTGATCTTCATCATGAAAAAACGGATTGAATCCCTTCGTCGAAATCAATTCCTGTTTGCCGTCCGAATGTATGATTTGCCAATCTGATTTGGTTGAACCACTATCTACTATTATTAACATATTTCGATACGATTTTGTGAAGCGGCAAAGGTAGTGTAAAAATTACACTAACTACAAAATTTCATCTAAAAATTATTTTGCCAAATTTTTGATTGTCTTGGGCAGTTTTAAGGATTACGATTACCTGCATTATTAGATATTTTTTTTAGGAAAATAAGAATGAGTAGGTGAGGATTGCCAAATAGAAGTAATGAGTACAGTGTAATGAGTACAGAGTAATGAGTACGGCAAATACCAATATTGTTATTCTTTTCGCCAAAACAATCAAAATACTGAGGGGTCTC
>JAYTMW010000313.1:0-2519 GCA_043728105.1 Saprospiraceae bacterium
AAATCGGTGGTGGTTAGGATTGAGAAGGATGTAATTGTTTGATAATCAATTATTTATGTAAATTGTTAACTATTTAAAAACGGCTTAATGAAAGTTTTAAAACCTTTTAAAATCATACTTTTTAGTTTCTTTTGTTTTCTCTCAAACATGAGTTATAGTCAAAATCAAACTGAAAAAGGAATACCTGTTTATGTGTCCGCTCAATACGGACCAGAGACGGGTATAAGTTTTATTACGCCAAAATTTGCGACTCGTAAACGAGAAGACGGGCTTTATTTTGGTGCTTTTGTTTCAGTTAATTTTTTTACTGTATTAACTATTTCGGCAGGCCCAATAGTAGGATATAGACAAGGGAGTTTTGCAATAGAAAATTCTTTGAGTGCAACTTGGGTTGGAGACTATGATAGTTCTAACGGAAAAAATTCAACTAAATTTTTTCTTAATTTTAATCCCAAAGTAATCATTTCTGTTAGACCTGTTTTTGGGTCATTTGGCCCTTCTTTCTATTTATATAAATCAAAAAAAGAAGGAGATAATACTTTGTGGGATGATTTAGCCAAAGCAAAATTAGGTTCGTTTTCGAGTTTTAATTACGAAATTGGTGGTTGGGGATTTGCAAAATAATGTATTTTATTTTAGCGTAAACACCCGTTGCTTAAGCTTATTGAGAGACATAAAGACGAGGTTTTAACTCCAAAGATGTTATCACATTATCCAAAGATTGATTTCTTAATTTTGCAAGTTCTAACAAGTTAGATAATCTTTGATTATCTAACTTTTCTACTTGTTCCGTTAGTGTTAATAGCTCTTCATATTCAATGTCCGTTAAGGTTTCATTGTGGCGTTTTTTTACTAAAACATTGTATCTGTTTTGTAATTCTTTGGGTAGCCCTACATTTATAGCTTTAAGCAAATCGCTTTCTTTGCGAGAAAGAATACTTGGGTTTTTACGTTGTTTCAAATCAATAATCTGATGCATGACTTTATCCAAATCTGCAACGTTTAATTGATTGAGCGTTTTATAAATAGTATCTAAAGCAGCGTTCATTTATCTTTACTTTAAGATTAACGTAAAATACTCAAACAAAAATAATCTTTTTTAGCAATAATTACGGTAAAGAATTTATGTTTATACAAAAATAAATATGCGATAAGTTTCGATAATACTCATTTCAACAGTCATCGTTTTTCTTTTCAAAGAAAGTCTGAACCTTATTTCCTTTAAGAGTTGTATGGAATTAGGCTTTTCTTTAAATATCAACGACATCCCACTCATCATTCTTTTATGTTTTATGATTAATAAATTCAAAAGCAATAAGACGAAAAATGCTGCGTTTTTTTAATAGATTTTCTTCATATTTTAAAAACAAAACATCATGCAAAGCACCATTAAATTCTTTTTTTTTATCCTCTTTTTAAGTATTTACCAAGTTGCTTGTTCTCAAAATATTGTAGCAATTGCGCCCGATAAGTTGAACGTACTTTACATCGGCATAGATAATCCATTCACAATTGCTATGGAAAAAGTGCCTTCGGACAAACTGAATGTAACAATTAGTGAAGGTGGAACTATCAAAAAAGTTGCTAATGGTTCATACATCGTCAATGTGAATCGTCCAGGCAAGCTCACTATTTTTGTTGAAGGACAAGGTATAAAACAACAAAAAGAGTTTAGGGTAAGACCAATTCCTGAACCTATAACGGTTATCAACATTCACAATGCTAAAGGCGGCATTCTTACACTTGGTGAAATTAAAGGCGCAACAGGTTTAATGGCTTTACTCAATGGTTTCGATATGGATACTAATTGTGTCATTCATAATTATAAAGTAGTAATAAAACACCTTAATGGAGAGCCAGAATCATACAATAATAAAGGAGGGCTTTTTGGAAAGGAGCTTTTAAAGGCATTTAATACCGTTAAAACAGGTGATATTATTACGTTTTATGAAGTTTACACATACTGCCCAGGCTTTACCGAGTTACGTAATATACAAGGACTGACTATTACCGTAAAATAAAAAAACTCTTTGCGAGTCATTATTTATCAAAACTAATTTCATGCGCTTAAAAACAACACATCATGCAAAACTTCTCAAAGCACCTTTGCTTTATCTTTTTTCTATGCTCCAATCAAGTCTTTTTTGCTCAAAATGTTACGGTAATTGCCAATGAAAAAATGAAATAGGAGTTGTTTTCAACAGGATTAAAATCTTAGCTATTTAAGTCAATTAATTTGACTTAACATAAGACTAATTACAATACACGAATAATCCGATTCGGATAATCTGTTATGATGCCATCAACGCCCAAGTTCATAACAGATTGTATATCCAGAGGCTCATTCACTGTCCAAGGAACGACTTTTATCCCTTTTTTATGACATAAATCAACTACTTTTTTAGTTAATAATTTGAAAAAAGGACTATATACATCGGGCTTGAAAGTGAGTTTTTTTAAATTCTTTTTTACACCTAAAATATTCTCCACCAAAAACACCAATTTTACTGAGGGGTCTA
>JAYTMW010000314.1:0-5688 GCA_043728105.1 Saprospiraceae bacterium
CTTTTTGTCCGTGACAAAGGTAAAAACAAGGCGTAATTTTGTAACATCAAAACAGAAAGAAACTTTCAAACATTAGAACTTAAAAGAAAGAGCGAGGACATTTCAAAACACTATACTTAAAAAACTTACAAAAAAAACGCGCTCTTTCTATTTTATTCAAAACACGAACTTGATTAATATGAAATGATTTATAGCAATGAGCGAGGCAAAATTTTTAAAACACAATACTTAAACGTACTCGCTCTCATGCTGTAAATATAATAAACAAAGTAAGATGTGATAGCATTGCTATATAAAAATAATATTATGCCATGAAAAAAGTAACAAATGGTAATAACTATAAAAGATTGAAAGTACAGCTCGTTTTGGGCAATCCAAGAATAGGGTGTGATGGTTATGGTATCTGTAAAATCGGTACAAAAAATACAATGGTTTATAACCCCTGCCATTCTGAAAAAACTATTGAAGGGCAATTATCTATCGAAAAAGACTTTTTATCTATCCTTTTTTTTAAAAATAAAATGAGTGTGGGAGTATATCAAAAATATTTTAGCAAAGGGGTTTTTGTGATGGAATCAGATTTTATGCTACCAATTGAGATTGCAACTGCGTTTGCCATACCCCCCTCAGTATTGAAGCATGGAAATTATAGAATTTATGAAAGAAAAGATGTTATTTTTCAAGTTTACATTTCAAGATTGAATCCATTGAACTATCCCATACTCGCTATGTAAGACCTTATGCTTATAGTATCAAAGATATTGATTAGTACTATTTCAATTTTTCAAAATTATTTTTTAACTTAAAACTTTTTAACAATGAAAAAATTAATGTTTGTAGCAAGTTTAATGGTGTTAAGCATTTTTAGTGTTATGGCATCTGAAGACCAATTGCCAGATGGCGGTGGTTGTAACAATGTACCTGGTGCAAATAATGGACATTGTCGTTCAAGTACTGCTGGGAGTGGAAATGTAACTTATAATTGCGTAGATGCTTATTTTTTTGAATCTAATGATTGTAAAAAATAAGATTTTTCTGTAATTATACTGAAAGTTTTGGTAGAAGGACTATTGTAAAAAAGGCATATCCTTCTACCATACTTTTGTCATTCTTTAACTAAATTAAAATCAGCGATATGAAAAAAGCAAATCTAACAGTAGTAATTTTACTCATTACTGGATTTTTAATATACAAAACTAAAGAAGCCATAGGGGTTTCTGATAATTGTCCAAAAGGAACTGCTAAACAAAACAATAATTATAAAATTGAAGTAACGCCATTTAATACTTTGACACTAAGATTAGACTCTACTTTATTGATAAAAACATATACAATGGTTCAATATAATGAGGTTTTAAATGAATTGATTGTGAATGATGAAAATTTTGCAAAATTGTTATTTTATTCACTTAACAATACTGATAAAGATATATTATCCAAAAAAGTATTAAATTTCTCGGGCATAGCCCGAAATAAGATTCAAGGCTTTTATTACAAATCTAAGGATAGTATTTTTCTATATGATTATTCGAATCATTCTCTTTACATTACAAATAGCAGCCAAAAATTGATAAGAAAAATGACTTTTGAAGATGAATCTTTAAAAAGAAGTTTTAGCAAAAATCCTTCATTACCTTTCGTAAGTAACTTGTCACCTTTGGTTTTAAGGCAAAATCAAATATTTGGAATAGGTTTTATTGATGGGGAACATGAAAAAGACGAACTACAAGGACGAACCGTTAGAACGCAATTAGATTTAGTCCAAGGAAATATAAATTATGATATAATTTATCCTTCAATTTATGAGAAACACAATTGGGGTGGTTCAATGTTTAGATCCGTGTACTCATGTTATAATTATGATAAAAACCTATACGTGATAAGTTTTCCTGCTGACCATAATATTACGGTAGTCAATGAAAGAAATGAAATAACAAGCTACCCAGCCTACAGCATCAAGAACGATGTATGTAATCACCCATTAACGATAAAAAAATCGGATTTAAGGAAGCAAAAACGGGATTTTGATGTTAAATATTTTTTGGATAATGTTTCTTATCGAGGTATTGCTTACGATAAGTATAATAAATTGTATTATCGTTTCACAGAAATTCCTTCACATAAAAAAAATGAATTGGCGAAATTTAAGAAGAATGTGATTATTGTTTTAGATGATGCGTTTCAATACATTTCTGAATTTGAATTACCCAACAACCTTTCAGTTGAAAACTTTTTCATCACACCTAATGGTATATTTTTTCTAAACATTAATAATAGAAATGAAAACATTGCACAATATGAACAATATAAAATTACTAAAGTCAATAGCGATATTACTTTATCTAATAAGTAGCATTGCCTGTAAAAATCAACAAGAATACGCCCTTGATACGTATTTCAATTTGGACAAAAATATAAAACAGAGGAAAGCTATTGTTGTCATTCCCAATCAAGGCTGTACAGGGTGTATAAGCGAAGCAGAAAGTTTTGTCATTGAAAATGCCCCAAAACTCAAGGATGTGGTTTTTGTGTTTACTCAAATACAATCTGTGAAACTTTTACGCGTCAAACTTGGAAATGAGGTTTTACAACAAAAAAACGTTATATTTGACAGTGAAAATAGTATTAAATACCCTGATGAAAATAAAGTCATATATCCTATGATAATTTTCGTCAATCAAGGGAAAATCAAGAAAGTAACTTACCAAAGTCCGTCAGAAGCAGCATTAAATGAACTGTCAAAGAGTTAAACCTATTTTCTCATCTAAACCAAAAGAAATGAAAAACTTTGGAAAAACATTATTTTTTGCCTTATCTCTGTTGCTAACAGACAATGTGTTGGCGCAAAAAAATATAAAGCTGGTTTTTGCTGACAGTCTTAACCATGAACCTGTTGAATTTGTTTCAGTTCAGTTTTTTACGGATAGCCTATCAAAAGCAGTATTTTTTAGCGATACCAATTCATTTATTCTATTGGATAGAACTAAGATTAGAGAAAATCAATCCTATATCGTCTGTTCACGAATTGGCTATTTTCCTAAAAAAATAATACTTACAAATACTGTATTGGCAAATGAAATACTGTCAATACCTTTGACTTCTTCCATTTCAAACCTTAAAGAAGTGGTTGTGAAAGGACGATTGTTAGATGTCAAAATAGACCGCATGGAATATATAGTAGCTAATGACCCGCTTATAAAAAACAAAAATGCTATTGATGCCCTTGCCCAAATGCCTTTTATCTTGATTGAACCTAATAAATCATTAGAATACAAGGGGAAAAAAAATATTTTAGTCTTATTGAATGGTCAGCGTTATGGTATTGTGAGCAGCAATCCTATGAAAGCCTTGCCCAACATACCTGCCAATCTTATCAAAAAAATTGAACTGATAACAGAACCCGATTTTAAGTATAAAAATGCTGGGTATGATATTGTAATTAATGTTGTAACGCAAGGTTATTTAAAAGGGCTTTTGTCGTCTATTGATGTAGTCGCCAATAATTCCGATGTGTATAATTATGGTGGAGGCAATGGATTTTTGTTTTATCAAAAAAATCGAATGGGATTTCAAGCTATTTTGGGCGGACAATCCAATCTTATGGTTTCTACAATTAATGTTAACAATGATTTTTTTTCGGATAATAAAAATCCTGTGAATAATACTTTTCAGTTCTCCAATATCGCAAAACCTTTCGGATTAATCGCTGAATTGGCATTCAATTATGAAACCAATCATGACGCTGTTCTAAACCTTTATGCCAAAGGAGAACAATTAGATTTGTTCAATAAAACTACGGGTATTATTTCCTATACAAATAAAAAAATTTCCTTGCAAAACGATGTGAAAGAATTTAGAAAACCTTACGAATTAGGTCTGAATTGGGATAAAACGTACAAAAAATATAATTTCTATATCAATGCAAAACTGAAAAATACAAACATAAATAATGCAACATCGGTTGTAAATACAGATATCGGTAACAACACTATTTTAAACACCAACAAGATAAACGCTATATCAGATAACGGATTTGATTTGGGTACAAATATCAAAATGTCTCCAACAGTATCTTTGGGTATTGAAATGAATAATCGGTTTAGGAAATATGACAATGATTTTTCATTAGATACGAACAATATGGGGTCAAAAGATATTAGAAGTTCTATCTCAAAACATTATTTAAGCTCTCTACGCACAAACTTGCGCTACAGAAAGAATAGTTTTTTAATGGATTTAATGCTCGGTGGAGAATATGTTCATTATGTTAATAATTTCAACACCAACAATAAACTTGAAACATTCAGAGATGATTTGCTTAACTATTTGCTGAAGCTTAGGGTTTCTTATAGATTAAAAAACACTCATATTGCTCGTCTGTCAATAAGTAATGATATTGAACGACCCAATTTCGAGAATCTAATCAATCAGGTAAATATTATTGACCCAAGCATGTTGATGATAGGCAACATTAGTTTAACAAATACGAATAGCATTTCCTCATCATTAACATACGAATTATCTAACAAACCTAAAAGCATCAATGCATATTTTGAGGCAGGTCTAAGGTATTCACCCATTGTTTTAAATAATTTTTATAGTATATCGGCAGACAAAACATTACAAAGCCAACAACAAAATCTTGGCTCTTTAGTGACCCCCTCAGTATCAGCGGGCTTAAATTACCGTTTGTCGAGCAAGTTTAGTGGCAATTTGAGATATATCTTCAATCATACAACAACAACAACAACTGCGGAAACAAAACGCAAAAATGCTAATACATACCACTTTATTCAAGCCAGTAGTGTTTTAAATATATCAAAAAAATGGATGATGCAAGCCAGTTATTTTTATACAACTAAGGCTGTGACATTTCAAGGTTTTCAATCTTATTATCCTTCATATTACGTGTCTTCAAATTACATATTGGCTAATGGGAAAAGTAATCTTACTTTAGTGTTCCATAATTTTTTCACAAAGTATCAAAGAACAGAACATTTGGTAGAAGAAAGAAATTTTAGACATTTACAACAAACTGAAACGCTAAGGCGTCTTATTACCTTAAATTACAGCTATCGTTTTGGCAATCTTAAAGTGGGTGGTCCAAAAACTATAAAACGTGTTTCAAGCGATGATTTAAAAAGTAATTAATACCCATGTTACAACAGATAGACAGCAACTCGTTATTTGTAGTAATGAGAAAGGGCTTATAAATAAATGCCGTTAATTTATATCATCAAATTTTTGATGATATTTAAAATTTGATACAAGTGAAAAAACAAACCTACGACATTTACTTTTCATTTTTACTTATGGCTATTCATCTCTTTAAAGATGATATAAAAAATGCCGTTGCATTTCTTAACACACAAAGGGAGGTGGTGCAACACATCAAGAATACGTCATATACTGAGGGGTCAGAAGCCTTAGCAATAGTTTCTCCAGAGTTGATAAGATGGTCTGCTTTCAAAGATTTTTTTGAAACAACAGCTTTAGAGTTATTGTATGTAAAGAAAGGTAAAACATATGCAGATTTTTCTATTGGTCAATTCCAAATGAAACCCAGTTTTATAGAACAATTGGAAGCATACGTTTCTCAACACGAAAGCTTGAATACTTTCAAATACATTGTCATAAGTAATAAATCAGAAATTGAAATACGAAAAGAGCGTATCAAAAGATTACAAC
>JAYTMW010000315.1:0-4415 GCA_043728105.1 Saprospiraceae bacterium
GATAAATCAGGTGCTATTGAAGTGCATATTGACCCGACGAACCCCTCAGTATTGTACGCTGGGATGTGGGAATGTTATCGCAACAACTACTCGATGTCGAGTGGTGGCGAAGGTTCGGGCATGTATAAATCTACCGATGGCGGTTCAACTTGGAAAAATATTTCTAAAAATCCTGGTATGCCCGTTGGTCTTTTGGGTAAAATGGGGATTGCCGTGTCGCATTTTAGCGGCAATCGTATATGGGCCATCGTTGAAAATAAAAACGGTGGCTTGTTCCGCAGTGATGACGGTGGCGACAATTGGCAGCGGGTAAATAACGATAAAAATCTCTGGCAACGCCCGTGGTATTATTGCGAAATTGAAGCCGACCCAGGCAGTCACGATGGTTTGTATATTTTGAACGTAGGCTTTTTCCACACGGGCGATGGTGGCAAAACTACAAGACCAATTCGGGTCGGACACGGTGACAATCACGATATTTGGGTGAATCCTAAAAACCCTCAAAACTTCATCGTAGGAGACGATGGCGGTGCTGAGGTGACATATAATGGTGGCGCAACTTTCTCGGAATTGGATTTGCCAACGTGCCAATTCTATCACATCTCGGTTGACAATGATTTTCCATATCATCTTTATGGTGCGCAACAAGACAATAGTTCCATTCGCATAAAATCTCGAAATACTGAGGGGGGTAGCATCAATCGTCAAGATTGGGAAGTGGTAACAGGTGGCGAAAGTGGCTATGTGGTGAGCGACCCGACGAACCCCAATATCGTTTACGGTGGCAATTATATGGGTCAATTAGAGAAATTGAACCTTGCAAATGGTCAAAACCAAGAGATTTCGGTCAATCCAGTGCAATATTTGGGTGATGGTGCGGATAAAATGAAATTTCGTTTTCAATGGACTTATCCGATTGTTTTCAGTCCACACGACCCAAAAACGGTGTTTGTCACGTCTCAATATGTGCATAAAACAACGAATGGTGGTCAAAGTTGGGAGATTATTTCACCTGATTTATCTAAAAATGACACCATCACAACCGCTTCAAGTGGCGGCCCCATCACAAAAGACAACACGGGCGCAGAGACATTTGCCGACATTTTCACCTTCGCCGAATCGCCCGTGAAACAAGGCATTTTGTGGGCTGGCACGGATGATGGTTTGTTGCATATTTCTCAAAATGGCGGTAAAAATTGGTCGAAACTTTCTGTCAACGGTCTGCCCGATTGGTCATTGATGAGCATCATTGAGGCTTCACATTTTGACGCTGGCACGGCTTATTTGGCAGCCACTCGCTACAAATTGGATGATACAAAACCTTATCTTTTTAGAACAAAAGATTACGGTAAAACATGGACAAAAATCACGGATGGGATACCCGAAAATGCCCATTGCCGAGTCATCAGAGAAGACCCGAATAAGAAAAACTTGTTGTATGCAGGTACAGAAATTGGTGTTTATGTCTCTTTCAACGATGGCGATTCTTGGCAGCCTTTGCAGATGAATTTGCCCATCACGCCCATCCATGACATAGCGATTCAAGCCCGTGAAAAAGACCTTTGTGTCGCCACCCACGGTCGTTCTTTTTGGATTATGGATAATTTAGAGCCATTGTATCAAATCATGGAGACCCCCTCAGTATCGGACAAAAAAGCGCATCTTTTTGCGCCCGAATCCGCTTGGAAAGTTGGCGGCGGTGCTTTCGCAAGTGCCAATGAGCAGCAAGTGGGTGAAAATGCGCCCAACGGCGTGATGATTAATTATTTTTTGAAGACTAAGCCCACCGATGAAATACAATTGAAGTTTTTTACTGAGCGTGGAGATTCTGTTATTTCCTATTCTTCTACGAAAGATAGAAAAGGTAAAGCCTTAGAAATCAACAAAGATTTTTATCAAAAAGAAAAAATTGAACGCTCAGGAGTCATCAATGCGGATGCAGGTTTGAACACTTTTTTGTGGGACATGCGCCATGCTGATGCCGTGGATACAGAGCCAAGTGCCTTGATGTGGTCGGGGCAAGTGACTGGGCCAAAAGTTGCGCCAGGTCGTTATATGGTTGAGTTAATTGTCGGCAAAGAAAGCATGGGAAAACAATCTTTTGACATCAAAAAAGACCTTCGTGTGGAAACAAGCCTTGATGATTTGGTGGAAAGCACAAAGTTCCAACTCAAAGTGCGGGACAAATTGAGCGAGACCCACAAAGGCATCAATGAATTGCGTCAAGTGCGCAAACAAGTAGGCGATTACATGAACACGGTTCAAGATACGACCTTCAAAAAAAGCATAGAGCAAGTCTCAAAACCGATGCTCGATGCGCTGCAAAAAATTGAAGATGAACTCATTCAGCACAAGGCCAAAGCCTTCCAAGATCTTTTGGCGCAGCCCATAAAACTGAATGATAAAATGGCAGGTTTGGGCAGTGTTGCCGCATCGGCGGAGGCGAAATTGACGCAAAGTGTGCAAGATACTTACAACGATATTTCAAAGGCCATTGACGGTCATTTGAAAAGTTTGAAGAAGATTTTGGATGAAGATGTGCCTAAGTTTAATCAAGCGGCGGAGGGGAAAAAAGCACCTGCGATTATGGTTAAATAAAAATGGGTAATGAGTAATATGTAATGGGTAATCGCTTGATTATCAATTGTTTATATGAAAAAAAATGCTTTATCCGTGGTTTGGATAAGGCATTTTTTTTTGAAATATGGTGCGTTTCGCTCCATCAAGTCATGCAGAGCTTGATGGCGCAAAATGCGCTCACCAAAGGCATGACTGAGGGGGTGTTGATTCGATAATAATAAATTTCCTTTTAAATGTAAGCATCAAAAAAGCGTTTTTTTTGAACCGCAGTAAGCACACTTTTTTTGTATCTTTACCACAAATTTGTAGAAAATGGCAAAAAAGTTAATTCGTTTCGATTGGGCGATGAAAAAAATGCTTTGCCACAAAGCCAACTTCGACATACTCGAAGGCTTTTTGTTGGAACTGTTGGAGGAAGAAATAAAAATAAAACAAATCCTTGACAGCGAAAGCAACAAGGAAACCGAGGACGATAAATATAATCGGGTTGATATTCTTGTGGAAAATTCAAAGGGCGAACTCGTCATCATCGAAGTCCAAAATAGCAAAGAGTACGATTACTTCCATCGAATGTTATTCGGTGCAGCTAAGGCAATTACCGAACACATCAAGGAAGGTCAGCCTTACGCAAATGTCAAAAAAGTAATATCCATTACGATTGCTTACTTCGATTTGGGGCAAGGTAAAGACTATGTTTATCATGGAACGACTATTTTCAAAGGTATCCATAAACATGATATACTTACGCTCGCAGACAAACAAATGGAACTTTACAAAAAGAACAATGTCCATGAAATTTTCCCTGAATTTTGGGTTATTAAGGTCGGTAAGTTTGGCAATCGGGTAAAAGATAAACTCGATGAGTGGATTTACTTTTTCAAAAATGCCGAAATAAAGGCGGATTTTTCAGCGAAAGGCTTAAAAGAAGCAAGCGAGCGGCTTGATGAGATGAAACTGAACGAAAAAGACGCAAAGGAATATAAGCGATTCTTAAAAGGATTACGGGATATTGCCAGTGAGCAGCACACTAAAATGGCGGATGCGCAGGATTTGATAAAAAAAGCGAAGGAAGAACAGATGATTGAGGCTGTAATTGGATTAAATAGAATTGGACTTGAGGCAGAAAAGATTGCGGATGCCTTAAACATTAAAGGTGAGCATGTAAAGCAAATTATCGCAAATTACTCCAATAAATAATCGCCTATCAACAGCTTTATGAAAATGCAACGCAAAAAATCAAGTCCAACGCAGGTCGGCAAACAAAATGCGTAATTACTTGATTATCAATTGATTGTGTTAAAGAAAATGCTTTATCCATGGTTTGGATAAGGCATTTTTTTTTGAAAATACTGAGGGGGTATTTTGGGATTATTAATTTTAGTTAAAATACAAGATTTTATTTAATATTGCATCCCATAAAATAAAATAAATCGGTAACATAACTATTAGAAAACGATGACACTCAAAATTGAAAAAGTAAGTATAAATGAACTTGAATTTATAGGTATTCACATTCCCTATAATGACACAACTAATCGTGAAAAAATTAAGACTATTGACGCACGGGCTTGGCATCCACAAGAGAAATTGTGGCTTGTCCCTTATGACACTGCCACTTATGAAAGGCTCAAATCAACCTTCACAGATGGATTAGAGATAATGCCTGCTGAAACACCTCGTGTCATAAAACCAGCCATCATGCCGCCAAAGTTAGAGGTAAAACCCGATTACAAAAAAGGTTCTATTCTGTTTAGTGTGGGTAAATCAAAGTGGTGTAGAAACAAGATTGAAAATTGCTGTCGCTATGAGTTTTAATACCTTATTAGAAATAGTAT
>JAYTMW010000316.1:0-3059 GCA_043728105.1 Saprospiraceae bacterium
AACAACAAAAACGAGTGGGAAAAAAGGGCTAAATTAATTCGTCATGGCATCCTCAAAGGGGCTGAAATCAAGGGGATTGGGCGTAAAGAGCCTAAAAACATAACGATTCATAGCAAAAAAGAGCTAAATGGATATGCCGTTGAAAATGTCTCTTTTGAAAGCATGACAGGTATTTATGTAACGGGAAATCTTTATACCCCCCTCAGTATTTCGGATAAAAAAGCCGCTATTTTATGCCCACATGGTCACGGTGACAACCCACGTTATAAGGAATATACCCAACAACGATGCGCTACTTTGGCTCGCATGGGGGCAGTCGTTTTTGCTTATGACATGATTGGTTACGGCGATTCAAAACAGTGTGAACACAAAATAGAAAAGGCTTTAAAATTGCAAATAATCAACAGCATTCAAGTCGTTAATTTTTTAGTTTCGTTGCCTTATGTGGATAAAAATCGAATCGGTATCACGGGCGAATCGGGCGGTGGTACGCAAACTTTTATCTTAGCCGCTTTGGACAATCGCATCAAAGTTTCTGTGCCTGTGGTGATGGTTTCGGGTCATTTTTTTGGTGGTTGTGCGTGCGAAAGTGGTATGCCGATTCACAAACGTCCGACGCATCAAACATCAAATCTTGAAATTGCCGCTTTATTTGCGCCCAAGCCCCTACTTTTAATTTCCGACGGCGACGATTGGACGAAGCACACGCCTGAATTTGAATACCCTTTTGTGAAACGGATTTATGGATTTTATGGCGGTGAAAACAGGGTTGAAAACGTACATTTCCCTACGGAAAAACATGATTATGGCGTGTCAAAACGCATGGCAGCGTATCCTTTTTTAGCCAAACATTTAGGCTTAAATTTGGATGCCGTTTTGAAAAATGGCGTGGTGGATGAATCCATAAATACCGTTTTGAGTGAGACCGATTTAAAGGTTTTTAATGATAAATATCCAATGCCAAAAGGGGCTATTGTGGGCAATGAAAATGTGTTAAAAACATTGACAGAACGTAGATAATTAGTGTTGAATAACGAGTATTTTATCTGCATAAAACATTGAATATCAATATTTTAGGTTAAAATAGTCAAAATACTGAGGGGTCTCCTATTGCTTCTGCAAAAGCTGCAAAGAACTATCATTCATCTCAAATTGCTTGTTTTTCAACAACTGAATCACCTCCGCACCTGCCAAAATAGTTGGCCCATAACCATGTGCCGCATAAGGACTGATAGGGCGATGATAGTAAAAAGCAGGGTCAAAACCCATGCCCGTGCCTACACACGTACCCTCAACTTGCCCCGAATTATTGACCTTCGTCGAGACAGCATTCCAACCTAAAAGCGTGACGGGAGCGTAAGCCAAACCGTCAATCCAACCACGGTTTATTGCCCTCGCAAAAGCGAATGTATAAATCGCCGTGGCGGATGTTTCGAGGTAAGAATCAGACCTATCCAAAAGCTGATGCCAAAAACCTGAACCCGATTGATACGCCGCCAAACCTCGCACGTGCGCCTGCAAAAGGTCTAAAATAGCTTGTCTTTGGGGGTGATTCTGCGGTAAAACCTCCAATAATTCCACTTTTGTCATAATCGCCCAACCATTTGCTCGAGCCCAATGGTATTGCGGATGCTCGGTCATGCCTTCTACCCAACCGTGCATATAAACGCCTTTTTCTTTGTTAAACATGCGTTTTGAGTAAGCTAAAACTTGTTTACAGGCTTCATCAAAATACTTGTTTTCGCCCGTCAATTTGCCCATTTGCGCCAACGCTGGCACCGCCATAAACAAATCATCGAGCCAAATTGTGTTGGGTTGTGGGCGCATACGAGCCAATGTACCGTCTTTTAATCGGTGTTCTTTATTCAAAATATAATTGATATGAATGTCAATCAAAGGTCTCAAATCTGATTTGTTGCCACCTCGCACGGCTTTAATCATGGCCGCACACATCGCCCCACAATCGTCAAGCGCACGGGGCAAAATGAGGTTGCGCAAAGGCGTTTTTGTACCCCAATCGGTATTATTTTCACTTGTTTTTTTAAAAAAAGGCGCAGATTCTGCCAAAAATTGAAGGCGTTTATCCGCATATTGCTTAAAACGACTGTCGCCTGTGGCTTCGGTGGCTAAAAACATGGCTCCATAAGTCACGCCCCATTCGTAACTGACCACTCTAAAATCGCCTTTTTTCAAAACGGTATTTTCATCAATTTTGGATAAATCGGTCAACGTTTCACCCGTTTTTGAGTTCAAATACTGAGGGGGTGTCACGGTATCCAAATAGCCGTGAATGCGTTGCAAAATTTTAGTCACGCTTTCAATTTCCACCTTTCCGTAAGGCACGGGGTAGTCGGGTTTGAGCAAGTGCAAGGGCGTGTTGGAGTCATTTGCCTTTGTCTCGTTGCGTTGGGCGTGGAGGGTTTGGATGAAAATTAGAAGGTAAATTGTAATTTTTATAGTTTGTTTTTTCATTATATAAATTGTTGATACAACTCTCCAAGGGTTTGAAACCCTTGGAGAGTTATTATAAATTATGTCATATAAAAAACCTCCGTCAAAGGCTTCACCACGGGCGAATTGTCGGGGTTGGCATCCATAATATCACCCATAAATTTCCACCAACGTTGCATGACTGCGTGGGCAGGAAGCGTGTCCAATAATTCGGCTTTTTCTATTTTTAATACAGCAAATAAAGAGTAAGTTTCTTCATCTAAAAAAATAGAATAATCGTTGATGCCGATGCTTTTGAGCAAAGCCACAAGCTCTGCCCAAATTTCGTCGTGGCGTTTTTTATATTCCGCAACTTGCCCACGGTGCAGTTGCATTTTGAAAGCGATTCTTTGCATAATGTAGCGGCGGTTTTAATCGCCAATTTAATTGTAACTAATTGATAATCAATGATTTAAAATGTTTCCAGTAATTCTTTCAGCAATTCCGTATATGGCTTTTGTCATTCAGAAGGAATCTCTTTTTTGCTCATTAATTGTAGAAATTACAGCTTTTTCGTTCAAAAAAACTAACAAAAAGCAAAAAAGAGATTCCTACTGAATGACAAAAAA
>JAYTMW010000317.1:0-4274 GCA_043728105.1 Saprospiraceae bacterium
TTTTAAAAAATAAAAATTGGACGGTATAAAAAGAAGTTCAAGGGAGGAAAAGAGTAGTTATATTGCGTTGTTTGCTTGGTTTTGTTTAATTATAATGCAAATATCTTAAATTTTTAATACGCTGTATCAATTTTTGCAATATTTTTTAAAGAAAACCATAAATTAAATTTTGTTCAATTCGTATCATACCCAAAACGAGGGCAATTTTCTATTAGTAAGCACATTTTATACCAAATTAAATTTTTTTCATAACATGTATAAATCAAATATCATATAAAATATTTCATTTTCAATAAAAACAAAAGCCTTACAACCTAAAAGGCGATTTTATGTTAAAAAGAAGCTACATTTTTATAAAATGAGCATTTCAAAAAAAATTAAAAAAAATTAAAAAAAAATTATTTAAGTCATCATGCACGGATAGAAAGATTAAAAATCCTTCAATCTAATAAATCCTTTAATCCGTGTAAAAGCGGTAAAAAAATTTAGCACTTTGAATCAAAATCAAATAGTTACGGTAACATTTTTCAATTTTGAAGGCACTCGTAATAAGTGGTGGATGTTTGGCGAAATGGGAAAACGCTCTCTAAATGTCAAAAATACTGAGGGGGTCACTTTCGCCAAAATGTTCGGCACAGGCGGTGGCAATGGTTTCAGCATCCGACCCGATTTTGGCTCTTACGGTTGGCTGTCGGTGTGGGAGAGTGAAAAAGCAGCCCATGACTTTTTTGAAAATAATGCCAATTTTAAAGGTTTCAAAGCACGGTCAAGCGGTTATTTCACTGTATTTTTGCGGGTCGCTGCGGCACATGGTCTTTGGGATGGGGTTAAGCCTTTCGAGACAACTGACACGTTTGACATCCATTCGCCCGTAGCCGTGTTGACTCGTGCGACGATAAAACCAAGTCAATTGCATCGTTTTTGGCGTTTTGTGCCTACGGTCAGTCGCTCAATGGAAGGCAAAGCGGGTTTGATTTTTAGCAAAGGCATTGGCGAATTACCCATTGTTCAGCAAGCTACTTTTAGCCTTTGGACATCCGCAAAAGCGATGATGGATTATGCGTACAAGAGTCCCGAACATGCGGAAGTGGTGCGCAAAACAAGGGAATACGGATGGTATTCCGAAGAAATGTTCGCTCGATTTAAGGTCTTTGATGTGGAAGGCAATGTGGCAATGTGTGATACAATACGAGAGCATTTGTTGGTGAAGAATGTTTGATTTAATGCCCAATCTTACCATTACCCACAAATCCAAAACCTTAAATTAATGTGTCTTTGCGAGGAGGTACGACGAAGCAATCTGTTAAATTTATTCGGATACTCTTCTTCAAAACAAGTAGAAATAGTGGATTTATTGAACCAATGAAGCAAATTTGATAAAAGACATCCTGCGAAAAATAACAGATTGCTTCGTCGTACCTCCTCGCAAAGACACATTAATTTAGGGTTTTGGATTTGTGGGTAATGGACACAGTTTCAAACTTGATACGAGTTTTTAGGCAATACGCATCTCAATACTCAATACTAACGACTCAATACTATTTATGATTGAACTCAACTATAAAGAATTTGGGCAAGGCGAACCCATCATCATTTTGCACGGTCTGTTTGGCACCCTGGACAATTGGCAAACCATCGCCAAACAACTGAGCGAAAACTATTTGGTGTATATTCTCGACCTCCGCAACCACGGAAAATCACCACATACTGAGGGGGTGATGAGTTACCACATTATGGCGGAAGACGTGGCGTTATTCATGCAGCAAAATTGGATGCACTCGGCTACAATTATTGGTCATTCGATGGGTGGAAAAGTGGCAATGCAAATGGCAATGGATTATCCAGATTTGGTCGAAAAATTAATCGTTATTGATATTGCGCCTAAAAAATATAAAGGTGGACATGAAGAAATTTTTGACGCTTTACTCAACTTGGATTTGACAAAACTCACGGATAGAAAAGTGGCAGAATCGTATTTGATGGATAAATTAAAAAACGATACGGGTACTGTTCAATTTTTACTCAAAAACCTTTCAAGACGTACAGATACTGAGGGGGGCGGCTTTGAATGGAAAATGAATTTATCCGTCCTAAATCGTGACTATCAAATTTTAATGGATACTTTTGAGGTAACAGAGACATTTGAGAAAGACACCTTATTTATACGAGGAGGCAATTCAAATTACATCCGTGATGAAGATTTTGAAACCATAAAGACTATTTTCCCAAAAGCAACATTAGAAACGGTGGAAGGTGCAGGGCATTGGGTTCATGCGGAAAAACCAAAGGAACTTTTGGATAAATTGCTTAAATTTTTAAATTAAAAAAAATCAGCGTCAAATCAGCAAAATCAGCGTCATCTGCGGTTAAAAAATTTATAAACTATTGATAATCAATCACTTGGAAAATTTAGAACAAAAAAACGTACTACCCGACAACGACCCGACGGCATCAAGTCGCAAGCGTGACCACATCGAATTGGCCTTCAAATCGCAGGTGACGCAGACGGATGCCCGCTTTTTTTACGAGCCGCTTTTTGCGGCGCATCCCGAAGAAGGCAGCTTGAAACCCTTTCTTTTTTTAGATAAAACATGTAAAGTACCGCTTTGGGTGAGCAGCATGACGGGCGGCACGGAGTTGGCCCGCATCATCAACCGCAACCTCGCACGGGCGTGTGGGGCGTATGGGTTTGGGATGGGCTTGGGTTCGTGTCGGCAACTTTTACATTCCGACGAATATTTTGAAGACTTCAATGTGCGCCCGTTGATGGGTTTTGATGTGCCGCTTTTTACCAATTTGGGCATCGCTCAATTGGAACTTTTGATAGAAAGAAATGAGTTGTATTTGATAGATAAAATGGTGGATAAACTCCAAGCGGATGGCTTGATTATCCACGTGAATCCCATGCAAGAGTGGCTTCAACCCGAAGGCGACCGTTTCAAAATGCCCCCAATTGAGACCATTACAACCGTTTTGAATCACGCCAAATATCCGATTATCGTCAAAGAAGTGGGTCAAGGTTTTGGGTATCATAGTTTAAAAACGTTATTTCAAATGCCTTTGGCAGCCGTTGATTTTGCGGCAGCAGGTGGCACAAGTTTTTCAAAGCTCGAATTACTGAGGGGGTCGGATGCACGGATGGACGCATACGCAGGAACAGCTAATTTGGGTCACACCGCCCTTGAAATGGTGGATTTTACAAATCAAATTATAGTAGAATTGGGCGATAAAATGCGGTGCAAACAAGTTATCGTTTCGGGTGGCGTAAAAGATTTTTTAGATGGTTTTTATTTAACAAAAAAACTAAATATGCCTTCTATTTACGGGCAAGCATCAGGCTTTTTGAAACATGCACAAGGAAATTATACTGATTTAGAAAGTTATATTGAGTCTCAAATTAGAGGATTGGAATTGGCGGAGGCTTATTTGAAAGTGCGTTGAAATAGAGTGTTTTCTGAATATTGATAAGTTGAGAGAAAAAAAATTAAAATAAAAAACCATTCAAACTTTGCTTTAATCTAACAACTCAATCAACTTATTACTATTTTTGCCAATTCAGAACTTGATAACTAAGTTCAGGAATATACGTAAAACATTTATTTTCAATTACTTAGATATAAATTTGTAGCGAAAGTTGCTACATATTCGTTCTAAAATTTCAACGCAAAATATACAATGGCTTGTGCAAGTTGTGCAGTAGGAACAGATGGAAAGCCCGGTGGATGTAGTGGAAGTTGTAGTGGTGGGTGTAACCGAATGAATACTTATGACTGGTTGTCGGAATTAGATATACAGGATACCGCTAATGATTTCGATGTCGTAGAAGTAAGTTTTAACAAAGGAGCGCATAAGGATTTTTACCATAATCCTATGTATTTACACGCCTCAACAGGGGATACAGTCTTAGTGGAAGTGCCCGGTGGCGGTGGCTACGATGTGGGTCATATATCACTCACGGGTGACTTGGTTCGGCTTCAATTGAAGAAGAAATCGGTCAAAGACGGCTCCCTTTTCCTTAATATTATTCGTCGGGCAAATGACCGTGACATCGAGAAACTCAACGAATTGAGGAGTATTGAGCGTGAAACGATGGTGCGTGCAAGAGCAATTTCTCGAACGTTAGACCTCGATATGAAGCTCGGTGATGTCGAATATCAAGGCGATGGTCGGAAGTGTACGTTCTTTTACACGGCTGATGGTCGGGTGGATTTCCGAGAATTGATTCGTCATTTTGCTAAAGAATTTAAGGTGAAAATTGAGATGCGTCAAATTGG
>JAYTMW010000318.1:0-5264 GCA_043728105.1 Saprospiraceae bacterium
TTTTTGAAAATTTATATTTTTGAAAAATATTATTTTTTGCTTTGAATTATTGGTAAAATATTTCAATATTATAGTGCAAAAAATGATTAAATCAGAGAAAACTTAGAGTAAAATGAACTGAAAATTTATAATTAAGTGTTATTTTTTAATGACTAAAAAAAATAATTATAATTTTTAAGTTTTGACAGAATTGATTTTACTAAAATTTTATTTGTTATCCCCCCCCCCCCATAACTCTATTTATAATGTTTGCTTCAATAATTCAAACAAACCATTATTTGGCGTTTAAACATTATTTTCGTTATATGTCAAATGTTAAAGTTTCTATTAATTTGAATTTCTTTAATTCTTCGTTTATAAATTTGCGCTGTAATTAGATGTCGATAAAGAATTATACAACACATATATTATTCTCAATCGTAGTCCTAAAATTTAGTAGTTTCGTAAATTAACTTAAAAACTAAAGTCTATAAAAAAATAACCACTGCTGCAAGACTGGCATCTTGTACGCAACAGTGGTTTGTTGAAAAATTTATTAATTAACAATGTAAAACAACGTTTTTTTATGAAAAAATTAAGTTTATTCTTGGTTTTTAGCTTTTTTTTAACCGCTGCTTCATTTATAGCATGCAAAAAAGAAGATACAACACAATCTACAAATGAAGTTGTCTTAAATCTTAGAGCGAATAAAACGCCGCTAAGCCAACTTGTCCTTAATGCAAAAGATAAGGAAGATGAATTTATTAACAAGAAAAATGTTGAATTATGCAACATTTTGAAAACTTTAATGATCAGAAAAGACATAAACAAATTTGTTGTCGAAACTGCTAAGAAGAATGATGGAAATGTTACCTATGACCAGTTTTTTGCACAGTTCCCTACGATAAAACCATTGTTTGGAAATACAATCGTCGGTGAAAGGGAAAAATTATCACTTAAGACAAACTCAGGTAATCCTTACGATTTTATACATAACGATATTGCTTATCAAGCATTGATTTATGTACCTAATCATGTAAATTGTAATTGGACTGACAAGGTCATTTTGTCTCCCGAAATTCAAATCTATGAAGAAATTGGTGAAGGTGATATTTATTTTGCTTGGGATCTAAAGGATGGTCAAGAGACAAAAGAGATATTTATTAATGAAAAAGAATCTAAACAAACTACTGTTCCTGTTGTTGTTACATCGCTTTTACATATTGATTTTTTAAAGCCTTTCCAATTAAAAGAGCATAAAGCGGGTGAAACTTATAGTTTTCAAATGGCTGATAAAAATAAGCTACAGTCTCGTGCCAATTGGGATGAATCCGTTTGGGTTAGACGTGGTAACCTACTATACAACTACGACGGAGGCACAAATTCTGAGCTATATGTAACGGGGGCTTTTATACAAAATGATGGACAATGGGGCAACTGGTCAAGAATTGGACAAGAATGTTTTTATGCAAGTGATCATGAGCAAACTTGTAACTTGATCGGAACAGATAAAGACAATTTATACACGAACTTTAATCCAAATGGTAATGATCCTAATTTTTGGACAAAGCAAAAATATTTTTTTAACGCATGGGAGTATGACTGGGGCAGTAGCAATAAATCTTTAGGAGAGGCTTCACATGCAGGTAGAAAAGCGTTCTTCAAAGGCTGTAGGAAATTTACAGAAGAATGGTATATTTATCATCCAGGACGTGTACAGACTGAAATTGATGCGTTGCCCATGACTTTTCTCTTTAATAATACAGGTGCCGCCGCATTTCCACTACCTGACCCCGACCCGAATAGCCCATCTAACAATGATTGTCATCCAAATTCTTCCAGTAAGAATTTGGGTATAAAAGCTGATTTGGCATTTACAAGAGGTTGGTTCTAAATTTAATCACTCTGAGAGAGGTACTTTACATAAGTACCTCTCTCTTAATTTTACATTCAATGAAAAATATATTTTTCACATTATTCTTACTTATTATTAGCATATATTCTTTAAAAGCACAATATTCAATTGGTGTTTCTTATATATTTTCGGATATAACTACTGATAATATTTCAGTCTTTGGAAAATATAATTTAAAAAATAGACATCATTTTAGTTTGGGATTGAAATATCATTTCAATAATGATACGACAACTACTTTAAATCGTTTTTATTATCGCAGTTTATATACATCTAATTTATTGAATAAATTCGGATTCACTTTTGAGTATCGTTTTTATTTTTTGAAAAATAAATTAGTAAATCCATACATGTTTTATAGCTTTCAATATTTAAGAATAGGTTCAAAAGTTAAGAAATATTCTTTTATAAATAATCCAGCAAATACATTTGAAGAACAAATCACATTTGACCCTGTCAATATTTTTGAAAATCATGTCGGATTTGGTTTAGATGTTAAGTTTGATAAAAGAATCTTTGTTTTTATGGGCATTAGTGGTGGGAGAACCTTTTATACTGATTTGAATGATCTTGATGACTTAAATAATGGTACAGCAACAGTAGCATTTATAGATCCTAATTTATCAGAATTTTCATGGCTTTTCAGTACAGGAATAATTTATAAAATAGGAAAAGATAAGAAAAAAAATAAAATTACGGAAAGGTAGAATACTCTAAGGGCTTTTCCGTAAATGTATTGCTATATAAAAAATTGTATTATTTTAACTAACAATAAGATACTTTAAACCTGATATTAGAATAATTAAATCTTTATAAGTTATTCATTTTCAAAGCCTTTTTTTATAACAATACATTTGTGAAATAGCCCAATAGAATACCCTTATTACTTCAAATTTAAAAATGGATACTTTAAATAAAGCTTGTAAATTCTCTCCTCTAAATTATTAACAAATTGTTGATACCCCTCAGTATTAGGATGCAATGGGCGGTGTTGTTTCATAAGGTTGATTTTTTGAACTTCCTCTGCAATTATTTTTGTTTTTTCAGTAAAGAAAGTATCTGTAAAATGTTGCCAAATGTAGTCAATGGCTTGGTCGGTTGGGTGCATCATATCGGGTGCGTAGAAGCGATAATCCCGTAGGTCGTCTATGACCAACTCGTAGGCAGGGAAGTAGTGAACGTTGGGAAATAAGTCGCTTAATTCAGCGCAAGCCAAGAGTAAAACGGCTTTACTTCTGTTGTTTTCAATTAAACCATCTCGAAGGTGACGAATAGGGCTAATCGTCATAACTATTTGACAATCAGCATTTTGTATAAATGTTTTTTCAAATACAGATTTTAAATTTGATATTACTTCATCTACTGAAAGCCTTTTTTTATCAAAAAAATGCGAAGGCACTTTATGACAATTATTGACAATTTGATTTGATTTTTTCTCTATAAAAACATTGGCAGTACCCAAAGTTAAAATCAATATTTTTGTTTTAGCGAAATGATTTCGTGCCATTGAAAGTTCGTCATTGATACCCCTCAGTATTTCCGTTTTTTCAGGACTTGAAAATCGACTATGATGTTGCCAAGAATGCCAAAGATCGCCCTCTTTGAAAATATCTTTTTCAGAAAATATACCATCTGTCATCAAATAGGTTATATTTTTTGCCATAGAAATAGGATTATAGACGATACCAAAAGGGTTAGTCAAAACGGGCAAATGTAGGGATTGAAGCCTTGTTCCAATGTTTTTGGTAAAGCAAGAACCAAGCATGAGTAAGGGCTTTTCATAGCTCAAATAGAAAGAAGATTTGGGTAGCGAAAGTGTCGTTCTGAACTGCATAAATTCTATTTTTTATTTTATTAAAACTAAAAAAGTAAATCTAAATCGTGTGAGGTGTATTCAAATAACATTTAACAAAAATTAAAATTTCACTCAAAAATATATCTTTTAAAGGACTGATAAATTGATTATCAGACGAAAAGTGTATTTTTCGGACTTTATCCAAACGATTATTCAATTATAGCATTATTTACTGTAATGAATAATCGTTTATCAACCATTTAATTATAATTTTTCAAAAAGTATAATGTATTGTAATTCAATGAGTTAGTTGTTTTATTTTATGTTAGACTTTAATTAAGCGTATGAGTTTTTGGGAAAAAATATTCGGAAATAAATCTGAACAAAAAGTTTCTGAGCCACACATTCAATTTGGACGCTATTCTGATTCTTATAAGGAGAAGGCGCAATATGAGGCGTGGGATGAATCCTTGAAACAATTTGAGGAAGAAAATTACTTGGAATCGTATAAGACATTTTTTAAATATCTTAGAGATGATAAGGAAGATAATGTACGGTGGGTTGAAGAAAACGGCGGGATTCGTTTTGAGATTCTTCAAGGCTCAAAACGCCTTTCGGGTTTCGCTGATGCACGTCAGTTGAAGGCTGTTGCACGCATTGCCCACGCAAAAGAATTAAGTGTAGCGTTTATGCGTCGCTTGGTAGAGTCAAATTATAGCTTGGATTATAGCCGTTATGCTCTGGATGATGACAATAATTTGGTGATAAAATTTGACACTTTTACCCTTGATGGCTCACCATATAAGTTATATTATGCTTTGAAAGAAGTGGCTATCAATGCGGATAAGCAGGATGATTTGTTGATAGATGAGTTTGAAACGATGCTTGATCATTTAGATTTGGGTTCAAAAAAAGAAATATCAGCATTAGAAAAAGATGTTAAATATCGGTTCATAAAAGAAAATCTTGAAAGCATTTTTGCTGAGATTGATAAAGGCAGTCTGAGCGCAGAGAAATACCCGGGCGGCATATCTTATCTTTTATTGTCTGCCGTTTATAAAATTGATTATCTGACATCGCCAGAAGGTTTTTTGATGGAAACCATTGAGCGTATTCATCGGTCTTATTTTGATACGGATAGCAAAACGAGTCTTCAAAAAAATGTTGCGATTAGAAAAGAACTTGAAAAAGTGCTTTTGAGAACAGAAGAAGCCTTAAAAAGTGAATTATATGCCACTACTTCCACTTTTGGTATCCTTTCTCCGAACCAACATGAGACCTTGGTGACGTTGATAGATGGCGAATTACCAAACATGGATTGGTATGAGGAAAATAAGCATACTAAAGTAGCGTTATCTGTTCCGGGCTATATTGTGGGCAATGCGTTGTTTAATTATGCTTTGCCGAAGCCCATGAAAGATTTGTTGGAATTGTATTATCGTATCATTGAATCCACTTTTTTCAAAGATTTGGGCTTCACCCCTCAGTATTTTGATGCCGAGAAAGAGACTTTTGAGCAAAAAGAAATAAAAATCGCCGTGAGAAAAGTGGTTGATGCCAACAAGGAAAAATACA
>JAYTMW010000319.1:0-2663 GCA_043728105.1 Saprospiraceae bacterium
TAAAATGGTTGTTAGTTTCATGATTTTTGTAATTTTATAGAACAAACCGAATAGAATATGCGAACACAAATTACACAAATTATGAACCGAATTTTCTAATTTAGATGTAATGATTTAGATTTTTTTGTCAAAGGGGCCCCCTCAGTATTTTGAGTGCTTTTGATAAAAAAAGAGAGAAATTGAGTGTTGAAATCGTGTTTACGTTAAGCAATTGAGCTATAGTTTTACGCATCACTCATTACATCTATACGGCACTCCTCACCTACTCCTTCTTATTTTTCAAAAAAAACCTTTTCTTTTTTTAAATTATTTAATGGCTGTAAAATAACAGATAAAAATGGATTTTATTGCGCACAAAATACGCTAAAATTATAGCATAACTTGCGTCAATATTTAATTGCCCACGAAGCCAAAACTCTAAATTAATGTGTCTTTGCGAAGAGGTACGACGAAGCAATCTGCCAAGTTACTTTCAATCTAATTCGATAAAATTAAGCAAATAAAGTACATTAGTTGAACGATTTTATTCATGCCAAAAGTAACAGGTTGCTTCGTTGTTCCTAATACTAATGAACACTATTTTGGCGAAGGGAAATCGCAAGTCAAATAACAGATTGCTTCGTCGTTCCTCCTCGCAAAGACACATTAATTTAGTGTTTTGGATTTGTGGTAATGGAAAACGTTTTCAAACATAATTCATGTTGTCATTCAATTCAAAAGTATCGTAAAATCATTCATTTAACAAGTTTAAAAATTTGCGGCAAATAAATTTGCCGACTACCTATTCGATGAAAAAAATACTCATTATTGCTCAATTTGCTTTGATTACAAGCCTCATTAACGCTCAAAGCGTGACCAAATCCATGCTAAAATTGCCCGATACGGGGCAAACGGGTGATTTCACACCCACTTTTGGCGAAGATGCGGATTACAATATCAACGTACCGAGTTTTATCAAAAACAACAATGGTACAGTCACGGACACCGTTACGGGCTTGATGTGGCAACAGACGGACGGCGGCGAAATGACCGTCGAAAGTGCCGTCACGTATGCAGATGCGCTTGTGTTGGGTGGGTTCTCAGATTGGCGTTTGCCGACGGCGCATGAGTCATTTAGCATCATCAATTTGCAACGCAACAACCCCGCTTTGGACATCACGGTTTTCACAACTTCGGTCGCTGAATATTGGTGGACGAGTGATAAACAAGCCAATGATGCGACCAAAATTTGGTGTACAAATGCGGGCGGTGGCGTGGGCAATCATCCAAAATCGGAGACGGTGAGTGCGGGTGGTGTGAAGAAATTTCACGTGCGGGCCGTGCGTGATGTGAAAGCACCTACGACCGTAACGAGTCAATTTACGGACAATGCAACGGGTACGGTCAAGGACAATTTGACAGGTTTAACGTGGCAAAAAGTACCCAATACGAACACGCTTACGTGGGAGCAAAGCCTTGTTTACGCCGAAGGTTTGACGCTCGGTGGCTTCTCGGATTGGCGGTTGCCGAACATCAAAGAATTGGAGTCTATCAACGATGAAAAACTCATAAACCCCTCAGTATCAACGACTTATTTCAGTACCATTGGCGTTAAAAACTATTGGTCATCCACGAGTTTACCAAATCAGACGACAAGAGCGTGGTATATGAGTACGCAATTTGGTGTCACGACTTATGAATTAAAAACGGTTCAACAATCGGTTATTTGTGTGCGTGGGAGTTCGGGCAATACGACGACTTCGAATGATTTGAATAAGCCGACTTTAAGGGTTAAAGTTTTTCCAAATCCGATTAAAAACAAGGTTATTCAGTTTGAAATAGCGGATAACGTGAAGGATTTAAACGTGCAAATCGTGGACAATCAAGGGCGGGTTTTGATACATCGTAACTACAAGGCTCTTCAATATGACACCCTTATTTCAATCAATAATATTGAATTGAATACAGGTTTTTATTGGTTGAATTTGGAAAATGGTGGGGCAAAAACAGTGGAGAAGATTTTTGTTTTGAGGGATTAGAATTGGGAATATTTTGTAATAATTGAGAGGACAAATTTTCTAATTGTAAACCAATAATTTCATATTTAACACGAATTATGCAAATTAAAGCCTGATAACATCAATTTAGATTTATAAATTAGATAAATTCGTGTTTTATTTGCGTAATTCGTGTGTTATGTCTCACAAACGGAATTGCTAACAATAAATTTGGAATAAATAATTTAAATTAGTGTGCATGGTAAGACAAGCAAATTTCGACGATTTTGAATTCATTTACAATCTATATTTTCATCCAAAAGTGAACCCTTTTTTATTGTATGAAATGATGGATAAGTCTATTTTTCAACCTATTTTTGAAGACTTGATTTCAAAAAACATTAAATTTATTTTTGAGGAAAATCAACAAGCTATTGGCATGTTCAAACTTTATGCGCACACACACAGAGCAGATCACATTGGTTATTTGGGTGGCGTGGCTGTGCATCCCGATTTTTTCGGTAAAGGATATGGTGGAAAAATGATGGCAGAAGCATTGGCTTTGGGCAAAGAAAAAGGTTTTCTTAGAATAGAATTAAGTACAGCAACTACCAATACTGGGGCGATTGCACTTTACCAAAAACTGGGTTTTCAAGAAGAAGGTATTCTCCGAAAATATACCCATCT
>JAYTMW010000320.1:0-7921 GCA_043728105.1 Saprospiraceae bacterium
TGTATTTTTATGACAAAATCAATCGAAACTTCTTGGAAATCAGCAATTCGCTTGATAGACAATTTACTTCCGAGCAAAAATTTCTCAATTTTCGATATTTTTTCTCTTTCGATTCCCAGTTCGATTCCTTGTTCGATTCCTTGTTCGATTCCTATTTCAACTCCTTGTTCCCGACCATCAATGAAAATTGGGTCTTTTTCTATGTCTAAATTGAATACTAATGGCATGGCTCTAATTTTTTGTTGATAAATTCTCTGCAAATTACGCAATCCTGCGAAAACGTGCAACTGAAAAGCATATTTTTTGAACTTATCGTGGCGTTTACTTAATTTTTTTAGTTTGAACAAAGCCTTCTCCATAATAACATCGGGACTTACGCCTTCAAAATCACCCAAAACGGACAATAAAACTTCTTCGGGAATGTCAGATTCTAAAAAAGAGGCGGCACTAAAATCTCGAATATCTAATAATTCATATCGAAAAAAGAGGTTTTCTTCTTCAATTTTATCAAGCATTGTCAGTGGCTCAAAACCCAAATAGATAACAAATTGCTTTGCTCTTAGGTTCAAAAACAGGCGAATCAAATTTCGATAAAGCAACACCCTTTCGGGCATAGTTTCATCGTTTGGCACTTGAAAATCCATCTGAAAAACATAGTCATCTTCGGGGTCTTTATGCTTGATTATTGCCAAAAAATCTGGCTCTCGCTCAATGGTATATTGCAACTTATCTTTGATAATTTCTATATTCTCAACGTTTATACCCAAACGTTTTGCAAGTGGAATGACTAATTTAGAGAGGCTTTCCTTAACAATTCTGTCGTATTTTCCCATATTGTATGTTTGTTTAAACTGGTTAAAATTAAGTTGTATGTTGTGGCGAAAATAGCAATTTTCCTGAAAATAAACACCCCCTCAGTATTTTCGATTACATAACAAATTATCAAGTTAAGCAATAACTCTTCAAAGGTTTAAAACCCTTGAAGAGTTATCTCACCAATAAATGGCAAATTTGTTACCCCCTCAGTATTTTCATCATTTCTATTAAAAAATAAAAAATTATTGCAACGTTTCTCTCAAAAAATTGTCTTGTAGAGATAGGGCTTATGTATGTCCGATTTTTACTATCTTTCATCTTAAAAAAAAGATAGCATAACATAATATTTGGCTATATTCGTTCTACTAAGATTACTACACAAAAAACCTCACCTTTTTCTTCTGAAATATCTATTTTCATAAAAACAAATACATCATTTAACAATCATTATCTAACCAAAATTATGAGTCAAAACATGAAAAATATCATGTATTCCTTTCGTAAAAAGGCGTTGGTCGGTGCTTTGGCGTTTTCGTCAGTAGCTGCCGTGGCACAATTGCCTTCAAATATTGAGAAGTTGACTTCGGTAGAAGGCATCACTGAATACCGTTTGAAAAACAACGGTTTGAAGGTGCTACTTTTCCCAGATCCTTCTAAACAAACCATGACCGTAAACATAACCTATATGGTGGGCAGCCGCCATGAAGGTTATGGTGAAACGGGCATGGCGCATTTGCTCGAACACATGGTTTTCAAAGGCTCGCCTCGTCATAAAGACATTCCGAGCGAGTTCAAATCTCGTGGCGCAAAATGGAACGGCACAACTTGGGTTGACCGTACCAACTATTTTGAAACCTTCCCCGCCACCGATGATAATTTGGCGTGGGCTTTGGATTTGGAAAGCGACCGTATGATTAATTCATTTATCGCCAAAAAAGATTTGGACACCGAGTTTTCGGTCGTGCGCAATGAGTTTGAATCGGGTGAAAATGACCCTACTTCTGTCCTCATGGAACGTGTTATGTCCACCGCTTTTTTGTGGCACAATTACGGTAAATCAACCATCGGTAATCGGGCGGATATTGAAAACGTGCCAATTGAAAATCTACAAGCGTTTTTCAAGAAATTTTATCAACCAGACAACGCTATCTTACTCGTAGCGGGCAAAATGGATGAAGCCGCAACGCTCAAAATGATTGATAAATACTTCACACCCGTTCCAAAACCGACCCGTGTTTTGCCCACAACGTGGTCAACTGAACCCACGCAAGACGGCGAGCGCAACGTTACATTGCGTCGTGTAGGTGAGGTTCAAGTCGTATCGGCGGGCTATCATTTGCCTTCGGGTTCGCATCCCGATTTTGCGGCTTTGCAAGTTATTGGTTCTTCCATTGACGACAATCCATCGGGTCGTTTGTACAAAAATTTGGTGGCGGCAAACAAGGCTTCTAATGTGTGGGCGTATGCGATGCAAACCAAAGACCCTGGATTTATCTACATCAACGCCGATGTGCGGAAGGAGACAAATTTGGATTCAACCAAAAATATTTTGCTGAAAACATTGGATGATATGTCCGCAAATCCGCTAACCGACGAAGAAGTGAAGCGTTCAAAAACGCAAATTTTGAAGTATTTGGAAGAATCTTATCGTAATTCGGAGCGTACAGGCACTTTTTTGAGTGAATATATTGCTTTGGGCGATTGGCGGATGTTCTTTATCGCTCGTGATAATATTGAAAAAGTGACTGCCGCAGACGTGGCACGGGTCACGAAGGCTTACCTGAAACCATCAAATCGGACTATTGGTATGTTCTATCCCGATGCAAAACCAGAACGTGCTGAAATACCTGCTCCCCCCGATGTATCGGCGTTGGTGGAAGGCTACAAGGGCAAGGCGCAAATGGCAACGGGTGAGGCATTCGACCCTTCTTGCACGAACATTGACGGCAGAACAACCAAAGGCAATGCAGGCTCAATCAAATATGCTTTTTTAACCAAGAAAACCCGTGGTGAAACCGTAGTTGGTAACTTGACTTTGCGCATCGGCGACGAAAAAAGTCTCATGGGCAAGCGCATAGCCGCCTACATGACGGCACAAATGCTCAACCGAGGTACGGCCAAAAAGAACCAACAGCAATTGAAAGATGAGTTGGATGGTTTGAAGGCTTCGGTTCAGATTTATGGTAGCCAAGATAAAGTGACCGTGAACATCGAAACCGTGCGGGCAAATTTCCCTGCGGCTTTGAAATTGGTGACGGAAATGTTGAAAGAATCCAACTTCCCAGAAAAGGAATTTAAGGAAATTATTCAGCAAGAATTGGCTGGCACGGAACAACAATTGAGCGACCCGCAAGCCCTCGCAGGTACAGCAATGGAGCGTCACATGAACCCGTACCCAAAAGGCGATATTCGTTACACCATGACGGCACAAGAGGAAATTGAAGCCTTAAAAGCTTTAAAAGTGCAAGAATTGCGTGATTTATACAAGCAAATCTACGGTGCAGGTGATGCAACTATGTCGGTCATTGGCGACTTTGATGACGTGGAAGCGAAGAAAATTTTGACCGAAGGATTGGGTGCTTGGAAAAGCCCAATACCTTACAAGCGGGTCGAAAAAAAGAACTTTGATGTGGCGGCAAAAAACGATATTATCAAAACGCCCGATAAGGCAAACGCTTTGTTTTTGGCAAGTTTGAATATCCCAATGCGGGATGATGACCCCGAATATGCGTCGGCAATGATGGGCAATTACATCCTCGGCGGTGGTGCTTTGAGCAATCGTTTGGGCAATCGGATTCGTCAAAAAGAAGGTCTAAGCTATGGCGTTGGTTCACAATTTCAAGCCAGCCAATTAGACAAATCGGGTAGCTTTTTTGCCTATGCGATTTATGCACCCGAGAACTTGGAGCGTTTAGAAGCTGCATTTAAAGAGGAAATCGTAAAAATCCAAACCGAAGGCATCACGCCCGCAGAATTGGAAGATGCAAAAAAAGCAATGATGCAAAACCGCATCGTTGGTCGCTCAAACGATAGACAATTGGCGGGTACATTAAACTCGTACCAATTTTTAGGAAGAACAATGAGTTGGGATGCACAATATGAAGACAAAATCAACAAACTGACGGTTGATGATGTCAACAAGGCTTTGAAAAAATATATTGATTTGAAAAAAATGAGTATGTTCAAAGCAGGTGACTTCGACAAAGTGGTTAAAAAACCATAACTCATAGTTACCCTTGACTAAACATTTAGCCTCGTTGGATGTATTCCAATGAGGCTATTTTTTTTTGGGAAAAGGAAAAGAGGCCCCTCAGTATTTTGACCGTTTCAGCATAAAAATCCCGAATCAATAAAGGATTTAAGATTTAAATTTAAATTTTTTTAGTATTTTTGATTTAAAATAAATCAAAGAGAAGCATTTTTTGAAAGATACAATTTAAAAAATTATTCTTAAAAAATAATCAAGCAACTGTTTTAGTTTTACGGTCGTTACCTAAAGTATAAATTATCATAAATTAGAATCTAAGCATTTCATGGAAAGAAGAGAATTTTTAGAATCCCTCGGCATTGGAGCCGCTTTTGTTTTAACAGCAACGTGTTTACAATCTTGTAAGAAAGATGATACTGGTAGCACGACAACACCCATTACAGGCGTGGATTTCACTATAAATATTGATGATACGGGTAATGCTGCCTTAAAATTCAATGGTGGTTATGTCATTTCAAATGGTATCGTTGTCGCAAAAGACAAAGACGGTAATTTCGTTGCCGCTACCCAAACGTGCAGCCACGAAGGTTACAAACAAGTGAAATTTGATGGTGCAAAAAACGAGTTTATGTGTTCGCAACACGGCGCACGTTTTTCAACCGCAGGTGCGGGTCTAAACAGCGAAGCAAGCAAAGGTTTAACAGTTTATAAAACGGCTTTAACGGGTAGTTCTTTGCGAGTATTTTCTTGACCATTTATTAAACTCAATGCAGTATTGGGGTTCATAACCTATTGATAATCAATGATTTGTGAATCCCATGCTGCGTATATTTATCAGTTCAATTTTTCGATAAAATTTACATTCTTATCTACTTATGAATCAAAAAAAATTAACATCATTCTGTTTGATTGTATTATTTTTTTCTTGTACTTATCTCACATCTTGCTACAACGATAATGAACAGGATTTGTACGCTGGTACGCCCACAACCACCTGTGATTTGACAACCGCCATAAAGTTCTCGACGGTGGTTTCGCCCATCATTGCGTCAAAATGTGGTACATCGGGTTGCCATAGTGCCACAAGCAAAGCATCGGGTATTAATTTGGGTAACTACGATGCGATTAAAGCCTATATCACGTCTTCAAAAACAGTTTTTTTAGGCAGCATCAAACGGACTTCTGGCTATTCAATTATGCCAAAAGGTGATGCCAAATTACCCGATTGCGATATTTCAAAAATTGAAAGTTGGATAACCGCAGGTATGTTGAATAATTGATTGGTGACTCGTGATTCTAAGCTAACTGATCCACTAAATACACAATAACCAATAACATGATAATCAATTACTTTCTATTTCATGCTAAAAAAAATTATAATAACAGGCGTAATCTTAGCGGCTCTCGGAGGCGGCTATGGCTATTATCTTTGGAACAAACCACACGCTGCAATCGGCAAACCTGACGTAACAACAACTGCCACAGAATTAGCCTCAGAATTTGGCAAAGATGAAAATGCTGCCACTAAAAAATTCATGGGCGATGCAGCCAAAACGCTGGTCATTCAAGTGTCGGGCAAAATTTCGGAAGTGAAAAATGATACTTCGGGCATTGCTTTAACATTAGAAACGGGTGACCCGATAAACGGTGTAAGTTGTGTTTTGGATAAGTTTACAAAACAACCTCGCACGGATTATAAGGTGGGTGAAGACGTGACACTCAAAGGTATCTGCACGGGCAAATTATCGGATGTCGTGATTGATAGATGTGTGCCTATTCAATAATGTAGCGGCGGTTTCAACCGCCGAATGTGTAGCGGCTGATTTATCTGCCGAATGTATTGATTATCAATATTTTACATTATTTTCGGCAGATAAATCAGCCGATACAAAAACGTTAAAATTATGATAAAATACTGAGGGGGTACGTTCCATCATCTATTTTCCACGTCTTATTAGTGGTTATCATTTATTTAAAATAAAAATTATCTATTATGAAAAAAGTCATTTTAAGCGTATTCAGTTTAGTGGTTTTATCAAACCTTTCGGCTCAAAAATTTTTCTCAAAAGATGCAAAGGTTTATTTCAGTGCCACCAGTTCAATGGAAAAAATTGAAGCAACCAACAATAAAGGTACTTTGGTCATTGATGCAGCATCAAGCAAGCTCGAAGCGGCTGTTTTGGTTAAAGGTTTTCACTTTGAAAAGGCTCTGATGGAAGAGCATTTTAACGAAAACTACATGGAATCTGGTAAGTTTGCAAAAGCTACTTTTGCGGGTGAAATAACGGACATGAAGACCGTGAACATGGCAAAGGATGGGGATTACAAAGTGAACGTAAAGGGCAAAATGACCATGCACGGCGTAACCAAAGATGTAACTACTACGGCAACAATTTCTGTAAAAGGCGGTGCGATTGCGGCAGGTAAAACATCGTTTAAAATTCTCGTCAGCGACTATGCCATTCCTATTCCAAGCGTTGTGAAAGATAAAATTGCCAAAGAAGCTAAAATTGACGTTGAGGCTATTTTGCAGAAAATGAAATAATTTTTTTTAAGGATAAATTATGAATGATAAATAACAAATTAGTGTAAATAATTGATAATCAATAATTTACACAATTTATCATTCATTATTTATCATCATTAAGTTTTAATTAATAATTAAATGATTGACCAATGTTGAAAAAAATCTACATCCTAATACCCCTCAGTATTTTTGCGTTTTTTGCTTATGCTCAAAAAGATACCACTAAAAGCGGTAGCCTTCTTGATTTATTGGAAGAAGAACCCGAAATTGAATACGCCAAATACAGTTTCAAAACCAATCGCATCATCAACATGCACTCGTTGGAAAACACGGCGGCGGGTGTGATGGATGTCAAAATCTCACATCGTTTTGGTGTTGTTGATGAAGGTTTTTACAACCTTTTTGGCTTGGATGTTGCCACCCAACGCATCGGTGTTGACCTCGGTTTGACCAACAATTTGCAGATTGGTGTCAACAGAAATAGCGTCCGTAAAGCCTTTGATGGGTATGCAAAGTACCGTATTTTGCGTCAAAGTTCGGGAAAACGGGTGATGCCCATTACGCTATCTCTTTTCACAAGCATCGCCATCGAAGCGCAAAAACCTGACAATCCAACGAGAGAAAATTACTTTTCAAGCAAACTTTTCTATTGCAATCAACTCATCATTGGTCGCAAATTGAACGATATTTTTACGCTGCAAGTGACTCCTACGCACGTGCATCGCAACCTCGTAGCGTTGAAATCCGACCCCAACGATGTGTATGCCGTGGGCGTAGGTGGACGCATTCGTTTGAGCCGCCGCATGACTTTCAATTTTGAATATATTCCGCTTATCACAAAACTAAATGACGTTCAAGGCAATTCACTTTCGGTGGGTTTGGATGTTGAAACGGGCGGTCACGTTTTCCAATTTCATTTCACCAATTCCGACTCAATGGCTGAATATAAATACGTGGCTGGCACGGAGAAAAATTGGGGTGCCGATGCTATCCGTTTTGGCTTTAATGTATCTCGTGTTTTCACGGTTTGGGGAGGTGAAAAAAGGAAGTAGTGAGGCCCCTCAGTATTTTGAGTAAAAAATCAATTAAAAAAGCGGTTTTGCTCATTTATCAAAACGATTTTCTAATAAAAAAATGATGCGCATTCATGCGTGTCATTTTTTTTTAGGATAATAAGAAAGATGGTACTGTATGGAAGTACGGAGTGCCGTATTTAAGTAATGAGTACGGAGTAATGAGTGTCCACGACAAGCAACTTGCGTCAAGATTTAAAACTCTGTCCATTACCCACAAGTTTTTTTGACTTAAAAGTCCCATCGGGACGGTCAATATTGTAGCCGTGGATTTCAATCCACGGTAAAATAAGCAAC
>JAYTMW010000321.1:0-2319 GCA_043728105.1 Saprospiraceae bacterium
TGATGTTACATTTAGAACAAACTTTGGCTGAAGCCTATCAGCTTGCAAATGATGCAGAAAAGGCTGTTTTTTATCAAAATATAAGTAAAAAAAGGCAAAATGCTATAGAAAAGTATTGTTGGAACGACAAAAAAGGTTTTTACTTTGATTATGATTTTGTAACAAATCAACACACGGAGCATTATACTTTGGCAGCTGTTTTCCCTTTATTTTTTAAGGTTGCAACGCAAAATCAAGCGGCAAAAGTAGCGGAGATTTTAGCGTCTCAATTTTTAAAAACAGGTGGTTTGACCACCACTTTAGCCTTCACAGGACAACAATGGGATGCGCCAAATGGTTGGGCTCCCCTGCAATGGATGGCGTTCAAAGGGTTACAAAATTATGGCTTTACAGATTTAGCCAATCAAGTAAAAACCCACTGGCTCAATGCGAATATTAAGATTTATAAAAAGACGGGTAAAATGACGGAGAAATATAATGTGTTTAATCAAGACCTTGAAGCAGGTGGAGGAGAGTATCCTTTGCAAGATGGTTTTGGTTGGACCAATGGGGTGTTTTTGGCTTTTTGCAATGCTGAATAAAAATCAAATATTTCAATTCTTCTCTTTTTTAATTGTAAATTTTGAAATCAACTAAAATGCTTTAAAATTAAGTCTATAATTTTTCGCAACTTGCACCCTCTTAATTTTTACGAAAAAGAAATAGATGAACGAAAACAATAAAAAGGGTCATTCCGAAAAATATTTTACCGACGATCGAGACCATTGGTTTAACCGAGATTTTTTGGATTTGTTGGCTCGCCGTTGGGGTTTGTTGGAACACGCCACGCTCTTAGATGTGGGCGCAGGGATGTGTCATTGGAGCAAATTATTGGTGCCTTATTTAAAGCCCAACAGTCAAATTACGGCTTTGGACAACGATGTGAAATGGGCCAAAAGTAGCCCCGAAATTCAGGACTTTTTTAAGGAAAATAAATCCACTTTAAACTACGTAAAAGGTGATGCCCACAAGCTCCCTTTCAAAGATAATTCCTTCGATGTGGTGACGTGTCAAACGGTCTTGATTCACCTAAAAGACCCCGAATTGGCACTCCGAGAAATGAAGCGGGTAGTGAAAAAAGGCGGCATCGTCATCTGTTCCGAACCGAGCAACCGCATACAAGCCCTCGTGCAAGACACGAGCAACCAAAACGACAACGTGGACACTATTTTGAACCGTGTAAAAGTGAATTTAGCCTACGAAAATCACAAAAAGGGACAAAATAACGGTAATAATTCCTTCGGCGACCTTTTGGCTTTCACCATGAATGACTTAGGTTTCAAAGATTTAAAGTCGTTTTTGAACGATAAATTAATCACTATTTACCCACCTTACGACACTTTGGAGCAACAAGCGAAGGTAAATACCTATCTAAAATGGGGCAAAACAGAAGCAGAAATTGCCGCTTTTGAAACTGATTATCAAGCCGCAATTTCCAGCAATAATTACCCGAAATTTTTGAAAAATTATGTGCCTTTGACGACAGCCAACAAGGTAATTATGGGGTTAAAAAATCAGACGTATTCGAGTAGTGGGGCATCGCTTTTGTATTTGATTTCGGGGCGAAAGTAATTAGTATGTAATGTTACGCTAAGGTGAAGCGCACCGTAATATTTGTAGCAATTGCAAAACAGTATTCCACAAGGTGCAGCGCACCGTAACTTTATTCTCAACTATGGGTTTCGGGGCGCAGCGACTTATGGAATATTTTTTTTTTGCAATTGCTACAAATATCACGGTGCGCTGCACCTTGTGGAATACTGTCTGGTAATTACTACAAATATTGCGGTGCGCTGCACCTATGCGTAACATCAGTTAGTATTTCTCCATTTCATCAAACCCAGATCGCACAAACTTTCGAGCATCGGGAAACTCCTTATCGCCTTCAAAAATAATAGCTTCGAGTAGCGTCATCATTTTTAAGCAAAAAGCGGTTGCTTCTGGTTCGTGGTGCATGATTTGCCGCCACGCCACGAGAGAACGCTCCGCCCCAATGAGCGCAATTTTGGCTGAACCTTCGCTATCTTTTGGGTAATCGTCATCCGAAAAATCGTCTTCATCAATTTTGCCTTCCACGGCACGTGATAGTTTGACGAAAATGAAAAAAACATACCATTGCACAATCGCAAAAGCCTCCCACGTTTTTTTAGAGCCCCCCTCAGTCCCGCTCGAATCGGGATTGTGAATATTTTGAGCATATTGTGTATTACTGAACACCGTATTGAGGTCTTTCAAATTGGTTCTAAGTTGCTCCAACAAGACCTCCATTTTATCATCTTT
>JAYTMW010000322.1:0-4984 GCA_043728105.1 Saprospiraceae bacterium
ACTGATTTTGCCTCAGAAATACAACCCGTATTGTCTTTTACCAAAGCCTGATAGCTGCCCGCTGTTAAATTTGTAAACATCGGATCGGTGCGATATGAAGCACCATTATTGATGCTATAACCCAATGGTGCAGCGCCCCCACTGAGGTTTTTGAAGGCAATCACACCATTGTTTGTGAAACCACAAGTCACGTCTTGTTTCACGATTTTAAAAGTAATTTTAGTAGGATTATTTACCGTCAAGACGACAAAATCACTCACGCATTGCTCGCCATCACGTAGGCGTATGTAGTAAACGCCCGCACTCAAATTGTTGAAAACGTTGGTGTTTTGCCATGTTACACCATTGTCTTTGCTATAATTGTAAGGTGGGGCATCTCTGCCGCCTCTCGCATTTCTGACCACTATTTTACCATCAGTTCCACCAAAACAGACAGGATTTGTCGTGGTTGTTTGGAATGTAATAGGGTTAGGTTGCGTGATTCTTACGTTCTTGATATTGGATTGGCAACCTGTCAAATCACGAACTCTAATGTTATAAACACCCGCTAAAAGATTGTTAAAGACAGAATCCGCTTGATAATTTGATCCAAAATCCTTGCTAAATGACAAAATACCTGTGCCGCCATTAGCCGAAATTTTGATAATACCAGATGCGCCGCCAAAACAAATTACATTCTCTTTTTCTGTCACGAAACTGATTGGAGGTGGCTGAGTGAGCGTAATACTGAGGGGTTGCGTTCTACAATTATTACCGTCTTTTACGACAAGATTATAGTCGCCAGCTCTTAGATTTTCAAAATTGCCAAAATTTTTGAAGGTCACACCACCATCAATACTATACGATAGGCCGCCATATCCACCGCTTGCATACACATAAATTTTGCCTGTCCTGTCACCATTGCAAGCAATATTTGCAATCGAAGGCGTTTGAACCGTAATAACGGATGGGTTATTGATATTTTGACCATATTTTATGACTTCACAACCAACGCTATCCTTAACCATCAGAATATTGAGACTCGCAGCAAGGTTGTTAAACACATTGCTCGCCTGAGGCGTGCCACCGTTCAAACTATACATATAAGGTGCAGTTCCACCGCTTGCTGTAACCGTGATTTTACCGTCATTTGCATTGTTGCATGTGATGTTTTTAATAACTGTTCTCACTGTAACATTACACGTTGGCACAACATTGATGACATTTACCATAACGGTATCTTTCGCCGTACAGCCATTTCCATCGGTCACGATGACGCTATAACTGGTTGATAATGAAGGCATTACGTTCATGGTTGGTGTCGTTACACCATTGTTCCATAGGTAAGAGGTGAAGGTATTTGGTATGGTACTCAAGGTTGTGGAAGCACCCAAATTCATTGTTTTATCTGAGCCTAAACTAACGGTAGGCATCGTTGGCAATGACACAGTAACCGTCCTCACCGTCTTACAACCCGTCGTTAAATCTGTCACTTCGAGCGTATATATACCCGCAGCCGTAGCCACTAAACTATTCGTTCCATTATTTCTGCCAACCCAATCATAAGACACATTTGGCAAAACATTCGCCGTCAAAGTCACGCTGCCACCACCGCATGGTAAGACAGGATTTAGGGGAGAAATATTAACATTCGACGAAGTAGAATTTTGGGTAATAACCGTTGATAAACTTGCCGTACAACCATTGGTCGGGTCGGTTGCTGTCACGACATAATTACTTGGTAATGAGGCAGTTATGGAAGTATTCGTCTCGCCCGTACTCCATTTGAAACCTACCGCAGGAGTCGTACTCGCCGCTTCCAGAATGATGCCCGTGATGTTGCACGTCAACACATTGGTGTTCGGTAATTTCAGTACAGATACATTTGGGGGCGTTAAATTTCGTGTAACATTAATAGATTTTCGACTCAAACAACCATTTTGAGCTGTTACTGTTACCGAATAAATCCCAGGCGTATTTACCGTTATAAATTGAATCGAACTTGCGCCCGTGCTCCAAGTAAAATTGGTGACAGGTGGCAACGAATCAGGTTGCGCTTTTACAATCACATCTTTATTCGTACAGCTTAAAAACAAAGCGGTATCAGGTCTTATTTCAAGTATAAAATTAGAGGTATCCAACACAGTCACAAGCACGGTATCGCTCCCAAAACAGCCATTCGCATCCGTTGCAGTCACGCTATAACTCGTTGATACTGATGGGGTTACATTAATACTTGGTGTGGTTGCGCCATTGCTCCATTGATAAGAAGTAAAAGTATTTGGTGTTACAATAAGATTTGTAGAAGTACCTTTGCATACTGTTTTATCTGCCCCCAAACGCACCGTTTGAACGCTCGGTCGAGTCACATTAAAAACCCTTGTGGTAATACAACCCGATGTCAAATCCTTCACGTCAAGCGTGTATGTTCCTTCGGTTGTTACCGTCAAATTATTCGTGAAATTATTGCGTCCAACCCAATTGTATTCTGCATTAGGAATAATATTCGCCGACAAAAGTACGCTCCCACCCACACAAGGCAAAGTAGGATTTGTAGGCGTAAACGTAACATTAGGCCCCACCAAATTTTGCGTAATAATTGCCGCCGTTGTAGCCGTGCAACCATTGCTTGGATCCGTCACCGTCAACGCATAAGTGTTTGGCAATGCCGCCAAAATAGATGTATTGATTGTGCCACTACTCCATTTAAACAAGGCTCCGGGCGTTGTACTGGATGCTTCCAAAATGATACCCGTGATGTTACACGTCAAAATATTTGTATTGGGCAATTGTAAAATATTGACATTGGCTGGAGGAGTCAAGTTTTGAATCACGTTGAATGACCCACGACTTTGACAACCATTTCGAGCCGTTACCGTCACTGAATAAATACCGGGTGTTTGAGGCGTAATAAATTGAATCGAAGTATCGCCCGTACTCCAACTAAAATTAGCGACAGGCGGAAGTGAATCGGGTTGCGCTTTCAGTATCACATCTTTATTCGTGCAGCTCAAAAAAGCCGACGTATCGGGGCGTAGTTCCATGATAAATCTGGAGGTATCCAACACTGTTACGGCTATTGTATCTTTACCCACGCACCCATTCGCATCGGTTGCAGTAACACCATAACTCGTTGATAATGAAGGTGTTTCGTTAATACTTGGCGTAGTTGCGCCATTGCTCCAAACGTAAGAAGCGAAGGTGTTTGGCGTGGCAATTAGGCTTGTAGAACTACCTCTACAAACCGATTTATCGTTACCCAAGCTAACAGTAGCGGCGCAAACAGTTCTGTAACCACTCCTCAAATTTTCAGTAATACCCGCTAAGACCGTTACGCTATATGACGTACCATAAGTGCCGATATAGCCATTCGGGGCATTGGGTAAAACGACCTCGTAAAAATCAGGTAACAAGTTGTTGAAAGCATAATTGCCACTCGCGTTTGTCAAAACGGAGTCAACCGCAAAAGCGGGAACAGTATTGTTATTGGTTGCTTTCAGAATAACTTTTATATTAGTAATGCCTATATTATCATTGCTGCCAAAAACACCAAAAGGCACATTGTCTTGCAAAACAACGCCATTGATATTACCCCTTTGGGCATAAATCAAGGGCATTGAGAGCAAAAAGAAGGTTAAAATGAGTAGTTGTTGTTTGTTCATAAGTTCGTAAGTTTTAAAAAAAAGTAATGGCTTAATAAGGAGTTACCCCCTCAGTATTTTTCCATTTTTATAGAAAAAAGAGTTTAAAAAGGGTGTAGTTCCCATTTGATGTACTTACTCACTGTTTTATGCTTCGCACAAAAGGCGTGCTTGGAAGTTTTCTCTTTTGGGTTGAACTAATTTTTCCCAATAGAAATTTTGAAAAAAATTTCTATTAGGAAAAATTAGTTCAACCCATTAAGTCCTTTTTTTAGTACGCCTTTTAGTGAAGCTAAAACAGTGAGTAAATACATCAAATGGTGACTACACCCGTTTGAAAAGGTGATTCAAAGACCTTTAAAACAGAAGTTTTAACGGCATTGAAAAAATTGAAATTTGATGCTTATTGTGGGAGAATTAAGAAAGACGTATAAATTAGGCGTTACTAATTTCAGAATCTTCTTTAAAACGCAGCAATATGATTGTAATTCAATTTTGGAATAATAAGGTTTAAAAATGAATCTTTGTGATTAAATTTACCTGTCATTACTGTTTTTAAAAACGCTATAATGGCGTTGGTTGGTTTTATGAATTAAGGATGTTTTATGAAAAATAGTGTGAAATATTTCTCAAAATTAAAAATAATCACTTAAAAATTGAAACTTTACCTCTATTTTATTCGACAAAAAGTAATCATTCGTTATTTTTTACAATATGTCTGCAAAATGACATTTATAAAACATTCATAAATAATCTATTATACTTAATTAAAAATCGACTTTTAAAAACTACCCTAATGGTTAGTTTCTCAATTAAGTCTTTTTTCATATTGATTTCGCTCATTCTGATTTAAAATAAAACCAATAATAAATGCCCAATTTTAAAGAAATAGCTTTTGACCGTGATGTTTTTCAAACATCAGAAACAGTAGATTCTCCTTCGGAAAATGTGTGGCAAACGCCTGAAAAAATTGACATAAAATCGGTCTTTAAATCAGAAAATACTGAGGGGGGGCATGACAAATTTGTGGCGGGTATTGCGCCCTTTTTGAGAGGTCCTTACAGCTCCATGTACCTCACGCAGCCGTGGACAATTCGTCAATACGCAGGGTTTTCGACTGCCGAAGATTCCAATGCTTTTTATCGCCGCAATTTGGCGCAAGGGCAGAAAGGGCTTTCTGTTGCCTTCGATTTGGCAACGCATCGGGGCTACGATTCTGATAATCCGAGGGTTATGGGTGATGTGGGAAAAGCGGGAGTAGCTATTGATTCGGTGGAAGATATGAAGATTTTATTCGACCAAATTCCACTCGATGAGATGTCTGTTTCGATGACTATGAACGGTGCCGTGATTCCAATTATGGC
>JAYTMW010000323.1:0-3221 GCA_043728105.1 Saprospiraceae bacterium
ATGTCGCTTTTGTCTGAAACAAAAACATCGAACCCTTTTTGCTTGGCTAAAAGAGCTGCACCTACCCCACTTTCACCTGCACCCAAAATGACAATTTTCTTCATCGTAGTTATATTTGGGTGCAAAGTAAAATCGTTTTTTTGTAAATCTTATTTTAACGACAAATTTTACGCATTTACACCTTGTACAAAAGTGAATTGCAAGTAATAAAAAAGTTATTTAAAAAACCAGCAATTCCGTATATGGAAAAAATAGAACCACAGATGATACTGATTAAACAGATTTTCAGTGATTTCTTTTGATTTAAACATGATTTTTTAGTTAAAGGAGAAAAAAATCAGCGTTAATCTGTTTAATCTGTGTCATCTGTGGTTCTTTTTTTCCATATACGGAATTGCTGGCCTGTATGAATTAACAAAAAAGTTTGAAGTGAACTATTTGAAAAGGAAGGAAATTGTATTAATTCAAAAATGTAAAAGCTATGTAAAAATCAAAAAATACTACGCTAACTCTAATTCTTCTTCTCGCATTACGACGGGTGCATTGGTTTTTGGAAAGGCTATATAAAATATTGAACCTTCTCCTTCTGCGCTTCGTAACCAAATTTTACCGTTTAAACTTTCTACAATCTTACGGCAGGTAGCTAAACCAATGCCACTTCCATCATATTTGTCTCGACCATTCAAGCGTTCAAAAATATTGAAAACCTTATTTTGATGTTCTTTTTTAATACCTATTCCGTTATCCCTGATACTAATGACATGCGTGTCTTTTCGACTCAAATAGCTTATAAAAACTTCCGAAGGCACACTATCTTTACGAAATTTTATAGCATTTGCGATCAGATTTTGAAAAAGTTGACTCATATCAGTTTCAGAGGCATTAATAGTTGGTAGAGATGTCGTAATGATACTTGCTCCTGTTTCCTTCAAAACGACGGTCAAATTTAGGATGACATTGTGGAGTGATGTATTCAAATCAATTTGTTTCCTGTCTTTCTCATGCCTACCTATACGAGAAAACTCCAACAAATTCGTTAATAGACTATTCATACGTGATACACCATTTGTCACAAAATCCATATATTCATCTCGTATTGAATCAGGATAATTGCTCATGCGCCTCTGTGTCAAGGACGTGTACATACCTATCATACGAAGAGGCTCTCTTAAATCGTGGGCGGCGGTGGCGGCAAAATGTTCGAGGGCATAGTTGGTTTCTTTGAGCTTTTCGCCCAACGTTTCAAGTTGCAGCTTTTGTTCGAGGATTTCTTGGTTTTTTTGTTCGAGGATTAGTTTTTGCTCTTGGAGGATTTGTTTTTGATTTTCGAGCATCTTGACGATTAGAGTTTGACCGTGCTCAAAAATCAATACCACGCAAAAAATCACTAAAAAAAGTAAAGTATAGCTATACAAATAGTATACTAAATCTATATTTTTGATTTTATTAATACTTGCTTCATTTACATCGCTTAAATATATCGATATTACAAAACTTATTAGCAATATAATCCAAAAAAAACCTGCTCTTTTGTTGCCAAATAGAAGTGCTATCAAAGGAGAAATTATTAACCACAACAAGTTATCAGAATGAATTCCGCCTGAATTTGGAATGGTTATGCCTAAAATGATGAACCACAACAAAGCAAACAAGTGACTTGATAATAGAAAATTACCATATTTTTTAAATATGGCTATTATTGGTATGGAAATTATAATACCAAGAAGTAAATCTGGTTCGTTATTAAGATTTAATATTATATTTGTAAAGTAGCTAATTAATGTAATAAAAGGCAAAAATAAATGCAAATAAGTCAAAGCTATTGCTTTTCTATGGATATGTTGATTGTGTTTAAGTTGATTAGGAATGAAAAAATCAATTATATTATTAATTCTGTCCATGCTATATGAATATAAATTACTAAACATTAAAAAAAAATGTTGTAAAATACATTGAAGTATTTTACAACATTTTATAACTAATATTATACCAATATATTAATTTGTAGCACCTAATGCAAATGCTTTAACGATTTCCTCTTTATTGATTGTTTTACCTTTTTCCATGTGTATCATGTGATCCGAAACCGTATTCAACATTTCATAAATATCATCTTTTGTATGATGATTCGTTATAACAGCTCTCATACCAGTATTTTTATAAGGCACAGCAGGATAAACAGCCATATTTAATAAAAATCCGCTATCTTTCAGCTTAGTCGACATTTCATACCCGCTTTCTGGAGTGCCTAACCCAATAAAGAAAATTGGCGTTTTCTCGTCAGATACGATTGGTAAATTTAATCCCTTTGCTGTCATTAAAAAATAATTTATTTTATCTCTAAGACTATCTTGTAAATCATAAATTTCGTCGGTTAAGTGAATCTTGGCAGATGCAATATTCCCAGCAATAGTAGCGGGTGACATTGGGCCTGAAAACATCAAAGTTCCACCACAATTCCGAACCACATTTTTTATTTCCTTATTTGGGTAAATCAATGCTCCTCCTTGTACGCCAAAACCTTTTACCAAAGATACAGTAAGTAATAAATGGTCATGAAAATAAGGCATTTGATTCAAAGCAAAGCCACAACCGTGTTTACCTTCCCAACTCATTCCGTGCGCATCATCTACATAACACCAAAATTGATCATATTTATTCATTAATGCGTGCATTTCTTTTAAAGGCGCACTATCACCATACATTGAATATATCCCGTCAGACATATACCATACTCTTTTGTATTTCTCTTTAAGTTTTACAATTCTACTTTCTAAAACATCCATTTTATTATGTCTCAATACCTCAACATAAGTTCCATTAGCCTTTACTATTTGAACAGCATAATTTACACTGGCATGCACTTGATGGTCTAAAATTATAGCATCATCTTGATTTACAAGAGTAGGAATATTTGAGATATGACCTAATGTAGTTGTTGGTGATACCAATGTTGGCTTATCAAAAATTTGTTCCAATAAAAATTCTAATTCATCATGCAATGATAATGAGGCAAATGCTCTTGAACACGAAAATAGAGAACCGTAGCGGTTGATAGCGTCAATCGCTGCTTCTTTTATTCTTTTATCGTATTCCAGACCTAAATAACTACAATTACCAAAATAGACTAAATTTTTGCCATTTACATTTATCGTTCTACCATTTGTAGAATGATCCTGTACTTTTACTTGCCCAATTCCAAGATCACGCCCATGTGAGAC
>JAYTMW010000324.1:0-2854 GCA_043728105.1 Saprospiraceae bacterium
AACTGGGAACAAAAAAGAACTCATGAATTACTACGGAAATATCGGAACTATTTACAGTATTAAAGGTGACTATGAAAAATCAATTGAAAATAAACTCAAATCACTTAAAATATGTGAAGAACTTAAAGACACTTTAAAAATGGCAATTTGTACCCGAAATATCGGTGTTGACTTTGCCAATAAAGGGGATTTTTCAACTGCACTAAATTATTATTTTAATTCACTTAAGCTTAGTGAAGCAAAAAGAGATTCTGACGGAATGGGCAGCACCAATTTATGTATCGGTGAAATTTATTCAGCCGAGAAGAAATATGATAAAGCAATAAAATATCTCTTAAACTCCATTGATATATGTAATGCAATCAATAATATTCATGATGCTTCAGTTGCTTTATTTGATGTTGCCAACGTGTATTACGACAGTGGAAAGTACCTTGAAGCTCAAAATTATTTTCAAAAAAGTTTAACTGTTAGCAACGAAATAAATAACAACACAATAATTGCCTCATCCTATAACGGATTAGGACGAGTGAATATGCAAAACAATTATCCTGATAGTGCATTGTTTTATTTATTAAAATCTTCTAAAATGTTTGAGGAGATGGATGATAGGGAACGATTAGCAGTGACTTACCAGAATATCGGTGAAGTTTATGAGCGGAAGAAGAATTTTATTAAAGCGATTGAAAACTTAAATAAAGGACTTGCCATTTCAACTAAAATAGGCGCAAAAGATGCCAGTAAATCCTGTTTCAAATTACTTTCTGAAATTTACTACAAAATGAAAAATTACAAATTGGCTTATGATTACAATTTGTCTTATATGCAACTGAATGATTCCATTCATAATCTTGAAAGCACAAAAAAAATTACCGAAATAGAATCAAAATACAATGCAGAAAAAAAGGACAAAGAAATTGTCCTCCTTAACAAAGACAAAGAAATTCAAAAGACAGAAATCATAAAACAAAAGCAGTTAAAGAATTTTTTCATTGTCGGGTTTGCCTTGCTGCTGATACTTTCATTTTTCGTTTATAATAATTTCAGGATTGCGAATAAATTGAAGTTGCAAAATATCCGCAACAGGATTGCAAGCGACCTTCATGATGATGTTGGTTCTACTTTAAATAGTATTTCGGTGTATAGCGAAGTGGCAAAACAAAAATCTCCGACTGTGGTAAATGAACTGGAACAGATTGGAGACGCTTCCAGAAAAATAATTGAAGTGATGAGTGATATTGTCTGGACAATTAATCCAAAGAATGACACTTTTGAAAATATTATTCTTCGCATGAGTACACTGGCCTATAATTTGCTAAAGGCAAAAAATATTGAACACACATTTCGCGCAGATGAAAGTTTGAACGAAACAAAACTTTCCCTTGAATCAAGAAGAAATTTTTATCTTATTTTTAAAGAAGCGCTCAATAACCTTGTAAAATATTCCAATGCTACCCGCGCATCCATCATATTGGCTAATGAAAATGGATTAATAAAATTAGCAGTTCGGGATAATGGAGTTGGATTTGATGTTGCACAAACTTCAAAGGGTAACGGCTTGCTTAATATGAAAACTCGCGCTGAAGAAATGAATGCGCAGTTGAAAATAGAATCGGAAAAAGGAAGTGGAACAAACGTTGAACTAATTTTAAAGAGATGAAAACAATAAGAGTAATTATTTTTGAAGATAACCGTAATTTGCGTGAAGGATTGTTCCAGCTTATCAATGGCAGTGCAGGATTTGAATGTGCAGGTGCGTTTGCCAACTGCACTGACCTTGTAAAAGACATCAGGCAATCAAACCCTGATGTTATTCTTATGGACATAGAAATGCCCGGCATATCCGGTATTGAGGCAGTGAAAATTGCAAAGGAGAAATTCCCGGAAGTGAAAATTCTGATGGAGACTATTTTTGATGACAACGATAAAATTTTTCATTCGATTTGCAACGGGGCAGAAGGGTATATTCTAAAGAGCACTCCTCCTGTTCAGATGCTTGACGCTATTAAAGAAGTTTATGAAGGCGGTTCTCCTATGACACCAAGCATAGCAAGAAAAGTATTGAAGATGGTAAAACACAAGCCGTCAACAGAGGCAATAAATGATTTTGACCTTTCAGAAAGGGAAAAAGAAGTGCTGAAATATCTTGTAGAAGGAATGAGCTATAGATTAATTGCTGAATCTTGTTTTATAAGTCCTGAAACTGTAAGCGGTCACATCAAAAGCATTTATAAAAAGTTGCAGGTACATTCAAAAGGTGAAGCGGTGGCAAAAGCGATAAAGGGAAAGATTGTTTAAGGAATGTTTTTTCTTAGCACTGCATTTCAATCGAAGCGTATTTGTGCGGTTGGGCAAAATAAAATGTGAAGCAACTTTGCGTTGGCTTGTGCGTGGCGCTGCTTCTCTTTTTATTTTGCGAAGCGATAGCCAAACGGCTTTGCCTACTTTCGGAGTGTGTCACTTTCGGGTTAGCAGAATGTTCAATCGGAGCGGAAAGCAGTTGCCTATAACGTGCGGCATATTGACGCAGCACTTTTTACAAATATAAACAATTAGAGATAAAAAAGTATCCGTAAACAAAAAGTTTTAACAAATCCCTCGGATCATAAGAAGGTCTTCCTTCAATCGAAGTTTTCATAATAAATTTGTAATCCAGGGGGATTGATACTATCGACAAAAAGATCGATCATGCGAACTTCGTTATTCTGATCAATAATCTGATCCAACGATTCGGGAAAAAGAATGCTCTGAGTTCGGTTTTTTCCTTGTATAAATTGCATGCAGCAAATATAATTCGCTTACACTTTTGTACTACAATTTACCAGGAAAGTAGTGCACAATTTGATGTGAGTTT
>JAYTMW010000325.1:0-34352 GCA_043728105.1 Saprospiraceae bacterium
CGATTAAAATTATAAAGTGCCGTAGGCACGGGTCATATTGTCATGCTTTCAGCTTGATGATGCTTTGCATTCATAGCGGCGGATTTCAATCCGCCGAAAACGAGCAAAAAATCTAATTGAGTGCCGTAGGCACGGCGCATATAAAAAACTAAATGTACCGTCCCGATGGGACTCAATAAAAATCGCCCTGTTGTTTCGGCGGATTGAAATCCGCCGCTATGAATGCAAAGCATCATCAAGCTGAAAGCATGACAATATGAGCCGTCCCGATGGGACTATAAAAATTTAACCGCACAGGTCGGACAAATCCGTCTCAACGGGTTCGGGTAAATCCGTAAGCTACTGCGCCTTTTGTTGCCACTCATTCGCCTTCGCAATATCCCCAATCATGCGGTATGACACACTCAAATTTAAGGCATCTTGCTTATCAAAACGCATGGAAAGAGCCTTACTCAAAGCCTCAATTGATTTTTGCGCTTGCCCACTCATGCCGTAAGCCGTGCCGAGATAGGAATACGCCTGCGCATCAAGTGGATTAGCTTCAACAGCTTTCGTAAGATATTCAATCGCTTTAGGGATATTATGCTCAACTTGCCCCGCTCTCTTACCTATATCTCGATACTGAGTGTTTTTAGCAATCGCAAGATTCGCACGAGCATCTTTAAAAGTTGAGTCCAATTTTAGAGCCGCTTCATAATATCTTATGGCATTTTCGGAATCCTCCAAATAAAGATAAGCATTACCCATGAGCAAATAAGGGCTTTTGTAGGTCGGATGAATCTCAATAGCCCGCTTCAAATGCTCAATGGCTTCCTTCATTTTCGTCGTGCGGAGTTCGAGATTTTTTTCGTTTTTGAACGTATCAATCGTCTCGCCACCCACCGAAGTTTGTAGTTTTGCCGAGTTTTTTGATACCTCAATATCGGTTGTAAAAATGGTGTAATTGTCTTTCCAAGCGGGATTTCTCAATACCGTTTTCAATCCTAAAAGCGTTATCATGGCAATTAGAACCATGCTTAAAGGTTTGATATTCAATAAGTTAGCATTATTTTTTATTGAAAAAACTTTACTCAACACAATAGCCACTACCAAGCAAAAACCGACGGAAGGCATGAATAAAAAACGCTCCGCCATATTAGTGCCAACGGGAAAAACAAGGTTCGACACAATGGAAAGGGTAATAAGATAAAACGCCAAGCCAAACGCCCAAATTTCTTTTTTGAGGAGGCCCCTCAGTATTAAAGCACCCAAACCGAGATAAACCAACAGACTCAAAATCACTTGCCAATCGCCAAAAGACATGATGCTCACGTGGCGTGGATAATAGTCATGCGTGAGTGGATGCGGGAAAATGAGTAGGCGAATGTAGTCACCAAGCGTATAAATGATTGTACCAAATTTTTCAGAGAAATTAAACGCAACGTATTGATTATCAACGAGTTTTAAATAAGGATTATTCATCAACTCTAATTGAACGCCACCAAATTGATTGCCAATGACGGCACCCCTCAGTATGATGAACAAAACGGACGATACCATGAAGGGTAATGTTTGTTTCAAGGCATCTACCCAATTTGTTTCCATAAAAAACCAATAAATCAGCGGCACTACCACGACAAAAGTAATCGCATTTTCTTTGGATAAAAGACCGATAAAAAACAAAATAGCGGCTAAAACCGAGTTCAAAATACCGCCTTTTTCAAACGCTTTTATCGAAAACCAAACGGCGGCAAGGCTACCCAAAAGACACATTATCTCATCCCTTCCTTTGATGTTTGCCACCGCTTCCGTGTGAATGGGATGCGCAGCAAAAATGGCTGCGGCGGCAAAAGCGATGAAATGAATCGTAAGTTCCGATGACTTTTCAGGTTGTTTTTGATGTTTTAAATTGAGTAATTTCAAGAAAACAAAATAGAGTAACACACACGTCAAACCGAACCATAAGATGTTAAAAAGGTGCCCAATGAAGGCATTTTTGCCAAAAAACTGATATTCTATGGCAAATTGAATGAGTGTGAAAGGACGATAACGACCACCCGCCACCAAACCTGCCTTACCCGCTTCTTTAAAAAAGCCATAAAAAGTATCGTATCGCAAAATGTCAGGTATGCCCGCAAAACCTTCCACCGTGTATTTATTATCGGTGATAACAATGGCATCATCTTGACAAAATTTATGGGTCAAAGTATTGGCGTAAAGCACAAAACTCAACCCAAAAATGACGAGGGCTTGCAGGCGTGAATTGAGCCAAAAATTATTATTATCAAGACTTAAAGAAGGCTGATTGCTCTCAAATACTGAGGGGGTCACTTTGTCAGAAGACGGAATCAGTTTTTTATTTTTTTTAGACATAATATATCAGAATGAATAGAATTTTATCAGAATGAATAGAATATGAGTATGGTTTTTAAATCATTTATGGTTTATAATTTCAATAAAGCATATTTTGAATATAACTTTGCACTCGATTTTGTTAAGAAATGGCAAAAGTCGTAAAATAGTTAAAATTTTTCAATGTGAAATAGCGTTAATATGCTATAAAATCTCAATTTTAAAAAATATTCAGAACGATGAAGAAATTTATTGCTGTTTTTTCTCTTGCGGTCGCCTTTTATGCGCCCTTATTCTCTCAAGATTTGCATTTTGGTATGCAACTCAGTCCATCTTGGAGCTCGATGAGTACCGACAACAATCACCTTAGTGGTTCGGGGTCAAATTTAGGATTAAAATTAGGTTTAATTGTTGAAAATAGATTCAGCCAAGCCTATTCTGTTTCAACAGGTATCAACCTTCACTTCAACTCTGGTGGTGCGCTTTTGGCTGACCAAAGAACCACCAATATTTGGAAAGATAGTTATGATAATTTTGATTTACCTAAACCCTCGGCGGCTGATACGCTAAATGCTGATGTAAAATTCAGATATAGTTTGGGTTTTGTTGAAATTCCAGTTGGCTTGAAGTTGAGAACAGCCGAATCGGGTGATCATCTGCGTTACTTTGTAGAGCCTTTAATTGCATTGGGCTTCCGAAACAGTGCATCTGGCACAATTACAAGTTCCAAATTCGATCAATCGGGTGTCAAAATCAGTAAAGAGGTTGGCGATTTCAACATGTCTTGGGGTCTTGGCGCAGGCGGCGAATACATCATTTCCAACAATACAGCTTTGGTTGTTGGTCTTTATTATCAAAGTGGTTTTATCGGCATGTTGTCCGAAGACAATGGCGTTTTGATAGATGCCGAAAACAATAAAAAGGCTATCAGCAATATCCGTTCTACCATCAATAGTTTTACTTTGCGCTTGGGTGTGATGTTTTAGATGATTGATTGTCAATTGTTTTTGGGAAGAAAGGTTGAAAATACTGAGGGGTCTTTCAGTTTTTCAATCTTTTTTTATTGTAGAGTGTTAAAAAATCGGTTGCTTTTATAAGATGAATAATAAATCAATGGCTTATCAGTTCATTCCATTACTGATAATTTAGGAATTTAAATATGAGGTTCATTATTTCATTTTTTGTACCCCAACTGCAAATTAATTTTAAACCATCGGCAACATAATTTTAAAGGCTTCATTTTCGATAAAATTCCTTTGATTAGCAAATTGGGTTTGAAGTAAGTTGTTCGGGTTGCATACCTTAATACAAAGGATCTGGGCAACTATGCAGAGGTGGGCTTTGGCATTGATAACATCGGTTGGGGCTTGTTCTGCTTCTTCCGTTTTGATGTTAATGGTAGTATAAAGGAGGGAAGTTTGAGCCTAAGCCTGAGGTGACGATTGGGTTGAAGATTGGATTGTAAGCGTTTTTTTGTGAAAATACTGAGGGGCCTCTTTGGTTAGTGAGAGAGTACCCCCTCAGTATTTTTATACATTTTAGCCACTTTATATCAAAACTTATAAGCAACTAATCCATAAATGCCTGTGAAATCAAGATTAGTTGGAGGGGAAATAGTACTTGTTCTCAAACCTTCAAATCTTACTTCAGCAGAGATTTTTTTGAATATTATACCTAATCCACCGAAGGCACCATAACTAAATTTAGACATATTGATAAACGGTTCGTATTTATATGTATCATTAGAAATGTTTATAAAAGATACCTCCGCTGTACCAATATTTTTTGAAGCAGCAAAATAACCTACGGATACACCCATTCGAGCAAAAGGAGATACTATGCCTTTTAAATAGTACACAAGAGAAGGTTGAATTTGAATACTATTAAGTTCGAGTTCGATTTTATATGTACGCTTAATGGGATTTTCATCTAGTACACTAAGATAAGAGAATGAACGCTTTGAGAAAAGGAGTTCTATATCATATAAAATAGGGCTTGACACTCTTCGGGGAAGTATCTGTAAAGTACCTCCTAACAAAATATTGCCTTTCGAATTAGAAAAAGCAACTTTCCGAGCATTGTTGAAATAAAAATTATAGCTATAAATTTCGTCAGCAGGTATCATTTCAAAATTGCCGAAGCCTACTAACGCTTTGAAGGCTATTTTAGGTTTACCTGACTCTTGGATATAGCTTATATCATTACTAAAACAAACATTGTATTGTTCAAAAACATGTTTCAATTTGGATTCCTCAAAATCAAGAAAAGCAGTTTTATTTTTTTTGCAACCAACAAGTGATGTATCTAATTGCAATTTATAAGTTTCAATTACACGAAAAATTCCTTGAGTTGTAAAGTATTTCAAATATATAAGCTCTTGTATGGGTGTATTTTTTTTACTAAAAAGGAAATGTTTTTTAGCATTTTCATCTTGATAGCTATATAAATTGGCTTCTCCTTGTACTAACAACTTTACGAATACAGTTTCTGTAACATTTTTAGGCTTAGGGTCAGATTCTAATTGAGTCAATTCGATACTTTTCTTGTCAATAACAATCGTTTTGCTATAGAAATACTCATTAGATTGGCTTAGATAAAAACCTTTTATGGCAGTAGCGGAGTAGGTTTCTTCTGCTAAACTTAGAAGGTTTTTCTTACATTTTATCTCTTTAAAATGTTTGTTTAAAACTTTATCAGAAAACACAACTTCTACTGTGTCTCCTTTCAATGTAACAATATACCCTGGGACGAATTGAGCCTTTAGTTCAGAAAATGTGGCTATGAGGAAAAATATTAGAAAAAAAGTATAGTATTTTTTCATAAATTAAAACGTGATTTTGAATAGATTAAATGGATATTGATAGAATATTCAAGAATTGTAATAGTAACTGTGTGCAACATGAATTGATGCTATTATGATACGACTGAATCACAGCAAAGTTCCAAATGTATCGTTTCTAAAAACGTTAAACATATTTAGAAGGCAAAAGTAAAAGGTGTGAACAATTTAACCTTGTTCACACCTTTATAATTTCAGCGGTAGTTTTTAACATCAATTCGTCGTTTTTTCAGCCCGAATACTATCTATAATATCAATCATAATAGCATCTTTAATTCTATCTTCGTACTTCGGCGATTTAAGGATTCTCTCAATATTAGCAATATGACTTGGAAAAGCCTTTAAAAGTCCTTTTTTCGATAATTTGAATTCAGTATATTCCTGCTCACCTATTTTTAGGTAATAATGATAATCCTCTTTGTATTCTCGGGTGTTTTTAGGTGCATCAAATGATTCACCTTCATTACTCGAAACAACCAATTTCTTCTTTGGAAATTTCACAACCTTATACTTCTCTTTATAAACAAGAAGTTGATAGAGATTATGTGGATTATTTTTATCAACCTCGGGAATCTTTAAAAATGAAATCTTTTTATCGTTGATATTCAACTGTAATGCTACTACTTTTTCATTGTATAGTTGTACTTCTTTACCAGTGTCTTTATATTTAATCTCAACTGCATTTTCGACTTTATCAAAGCGATACGTCAATTCAGTCGTATAATGTGTATTATTGGTCGTCCAAAGTTCGCCTTCTAAATATTCTTCTGAAAAGTAGCGTTTACCAATAATTTTATCCTCACTAACATCCCACGTGTTGATTGTGGTTGAAGGAGTAAGATTATTCAATTGTGTTTGCTGCGTTGCTATTTGATTTAATGTTTGTGACCTAACAGTCAAAACAAACATAAGAGGTACTAAAACAATTAAATTTTTCATGATGTTAAAAGATTAATGAAAAAATATACATGTAAATATAATGGTTTTTTTGATTGAAAATAGATTTTTGATAAGGAAAAATAATTACAAAACTTCGACGGACAAATGCAAGAATAAGGTATATTTTCAATGTAATAAATATTGCTCAAATACTGAGGGGGTCAAAAAAACGGCTTACAAACATAAGTCTGTAAGCCGTTGATATTAATTAAGAATTATAATTTAAAATCCAATTATTACTTCGGATTTTTCAAAGGAGCACTACCAGCACCCGCTGGGTTATAAATCAACTCATTAGCGGGTACATCAAAATAATCTAAGAAGTTATAACGTATTGTTGCTTTTGTATTGACTTTTCCTTTACCATCAACAACAACACAATTTTTACGAGAACTTCCTTTTTCTATAATGCCCAAACGACGAGCATCATAAAATGCTAAACCTCTAAATGCTAAAGCACATCTACGTTCAATCCGTAACTCTTCTTTGGCAGCAACTAAAGATAATGAAGTTCCTTTGACAGCTGGCAAACCTGCGCCTTGTAAAGTTCTGATAGCATCAATAATACCGAGACCATCTTCAATTTTACCTGTATTAATTAAGGCTTCGGCTTTCATTAACTCATTTTCTTCAGAAAAGACCGCAAGATAAGACTCCGTAGCACCAGGTTCTTTACTGGTTATAGTCATAACGCCTGGTAAGCCTGCTCCTTTATCAATCAAAGCATAGCGTGTATTGAATGTAATACCACGGTCTGCATTACCAATCCAGTTAACATCTTTTTTAAAGTTGTTTTCTTTACGTTTATCGTCATCTTTAAAGTCTTGTACTAATCGCTCGCTTAATTTATAAGTAGCAGTACCTGGCTTAACACTTGATGTCTTATTAGCAACTGTACCTGTTTGAGGATTTAAAAAATCTCCATTGGCATCAGACCTACCTGTAAATACATTATCACCAGATTTAATACCATCATTAGCAAGTGCCAATACAGCTCCCCATTGTGCAGCAGTCATATTAGCAATAGGTGTGTTTACTAAGATATTACGTGCTTTATATGAATTGATACTTCTTGACCACATATCAGGGGTTGGTATTTTGCCTAAACCCACTTGACAATAATCAGGAATTAACTTTTTCATAACAACATCATAATTCCCATCCGCAGACAACGATTTTAACAAAGCACCTGCCTTATCAAAATTAGCACTTGCCTCTTCAAGTATTTTCTCTTTAGTAACAAATACATTTGTTGCTTTATTAGGCTCACTATTGATTAAACCTGCAATATATATTGAGCCAATACGAGAATATGCAAAGCCTTTCCACCAATAAGCCCATGCTTGAATGGTTTTTTTCTTCGTATCTGCACCAACCGTAAACTTAACATTCTCAACAATGCTCAAAATATTATTACAAGCATTATTCAAAGAATACATATTAGCCCACTCATGAAACATAGGATTTGCACCCTGTTGGTCTGCACTATTTACCAAGCGTAACAAACCATACTGTGTATTCGGGTTTTGCGGGTTCTTCACTGTCGTATCGGCAGTTTGGGCAAAATTGAGAATGTCAATTTCATCGGGGCAGCCAATTTGGTTAAGATACCAGTTAGCCGCTTCTACGCCTACTTCATCACCAAAAATGGAATGAAAACCTACCGCACCAGACCAAAAGAATCCGGGAACTCCGTCGTTGTACTTACCATCGAGACCTTTAAAACCACTAATATAAACGCCACCTTTACCCAAAGCTAAAATACCATTTTCGGTGGCAGCACTTTCGGGTGTGGGAAAGTTAGGGTTCTCAATTTGAAGTTCATCTTTACAAGCACTTAAAAAAACTGTTATTAACAGAAATGCTATTATTGATTTATTTAATTTCATATTTTTTTTATTTGAAAAAATTAAAAAATTCTTTTTCAATGAGTTATGTACATCGTAAGTAAACCCAAATACTCAAAATCTAATTTTTAGAAACCAATGTTCAAACCAATTTGATATGAACGAAGATTTGGCATTGTATTGTGGTCAGTACCTCTATCCCATGCAGAACTCTCTCCATCAGAGTAAACATTTGAGGAGTTAATTTCAGGGTCTAAACCAGTATAATTAGTCTTAGTCCAAAGATTACGACCCGCTAATACTAACTGGCATCTTTTCAAACCTTTGATATTGGTAACTCTTGCTAAGTCAAACATCAACTCAACATTACGTAAACGGACGAATGACGCATCTTCGTAGAAATAATTCTTTGTACCATTTCTTGAACGTTCCGCATACACACCACGATAAAACGCCGACCATGCACCTGTCTGACCATTAACGGTAAATGGTGTAGCATAATCGCTATGAATACCATCACGATACATCCATTCTTTTGTCTGATTATAAACATGACTACCTTGTACCCAGTCAATTTGGAAATTAACTGAAACAAAATTCTTGATCGTGATATTATTAATAAAATTAGCAATAAAAGTTGGATTAGGATCTCCGAAACTTTCTTGACCCACTGAGAAAAAAGGAGCTTTCGTTGTTTTATTAACAACCCAACCATTACTTGCCACTTCAAATCCACTTTGCTTATCTGGTGAGATGTAAGGAACGCCACTCTGATCAAGGGCAGCAACATCATGCAGACCTACCCAACCGAAAAGTTGGCCAATTTTTAAACCTTCTCTTAGAACATAGCCTGTACTACCCACAGCAGACGTTAAAATTACAGGAGGTCCCGTCACTTTTGTTATTTCTGAACTTTGACGACCAAAATTAGTAGTTAATCTCCAAGCAAAATCTTTTTTATCGGCAATCTGTAAACCAAGTATAAACTGGATACCGTTCGAACCTAAGCCAAATGCGTTGGTCTTGTATGTACTAATACCAGCAGAAGGAATACCATCAACATCCCAAATTGCATTGTCAGTTGTTCTTTTCCAATATGTCGGAGAGAAACTCAAACTATTGAACCAAGATCCCTTTCCCAAAGCAAATGTAAAATCTGCACCTATTTCAATTTCCTTAGATACCTCTACGTCCAAATTTGGATTAGATTGATTAGGAGCTGAATATAAAACATTGCTACTGCCTAATTTACGGCTGCCCAAAGTTACATAACGGTCAAAAGCTTTTGGTTGAATACCTGCAGAACCAAAACTACCTCTTAATTTGAATTCTGGTATTACATTAGCAATACCATTCTTCCAAAAATTCATCGCAGAAAGACGAACAAAAGCATCACCACGTGGAAAGAAAAATGCTTTTGAGCCGCTTCCAAATGCTGATGAATAGTCAGTACGGAATCCTCCTGTAACACCTGCAATATCTCCATATTCAAAATGTTGGCTTGCTACATAACCAAATGTAATGAAAGGTGTCTTGTAGTCTCTACGAATAATAGGCGTAGAACCTCCAAGAGATGTCACGGGCGCAAGTGTTGGTAAATCATAAGTATAAGTAATATAATCTTGCTCTAATCTATTTCTATAGTCATAAGCTAAAAATGTACTTGATTTGATATTTGAACCAATATCAAAACGTAAAGTAGCGGACGTTAACAAATTCATGAAACGATTTGAATATTGCTGATTATCTCGCTCACCATTGAAACCATCAACGTAACCGCTTGAATAGTATTCAGTTTCTACGACGTTTACATTTTCAGTTTGGTTATCTACATTAAACAAATTTGTTTGTGTTTGATAGTTTAAACCGTATTTAGCGTCCAACTCTAACCACTTTGTTGGCTGATAATTCAAATTAAAACTTTGAATAACATCAATCTTTTTATTATCAGTACGAGTATATTGATTGATAAAAAATGGATTAGTAGCGTTTGGTCCACCTGCACTTCCTTGAAATGCTGGATAGTTTCCATCATCCATTTTTTTTCTGTAATCAATAAAAGGGCGTGTATTAAACATTGCATAGATAGTTCCTCTACCGCCTCCATCATTGATTGTACTTTTAGTATAACCAATTTGAGTAACCGATCTCAACTTCAATCCTTTAACCAATTGAACACCAATATTTGCAGTCAAATTTGAACGGCTGTAATCACCATTATCGAGTAGATTAGATTTCTGATAATTGTGTGAAGCACCAATCAAAAAGTCAAAGTTGTCCTTACCTCCCGATATATTCAAAGAATTATTCGTAGTAGGTGCTGTTTGTAAAAACATTGCTAAATGATCAACATATTGCAAATTTTTATCATAAGGCTTATTGATTTGAACAGTTGCATTTGTACTATTCCAAGTCAAATTCTCGGAATAAGTACCGATTGAATTGTCATATACCAAAGGTTTACTTCCATTTGCCACACTACCTATGACCTCATTATTGGCGTTTGTTTCAAAACCGTGAAATTCGGCTTTACGCACACCACCAATATTTAAAGGTGTGCTAGTAACATAACTTGTGGAAAAGTCGATATTCAATTGCCCATTTTTACCTTTTTTTGTAAACAACTGGATTACACCGTTTGCACCTTGAGCACCATAAATACTCGCGGCAGCAGCACCTTGTACAACTTCAACACGTTCTACGGTGCTTAAATCTACGGTGTTCAAATCCGTTGCACCCATTTCAACACCATCCATCATAATCATGGGTGCTGTACCTCTGTTAATGGTATTGATACCACGTAAAAGAATGTTGGCTTTTGCACCTGGTGTTCCGTTTACAGAACTGATTTGTGCACCAGCAATTTTACCAACCAATGCTTGGTCAATCGAAGCGGTTGGTGCAGGAGGCATGTTTTTCGCACTCAGCGTCTGCACATCAATAGCTACTTTACGTTTGTCTGTTCCAGCTCCTGTACCAGTTACGATAAGTTCTTGTAAAGTTGCCTCTTCTAATGATATATCAATAACATTAGAAGCCCCGAGAGTAGATTCTTGGGTCAGATATCCAGCAAAGCTGAAGACCAACGTTGTTGCACCCGCAGGCACATTCAATGAGTATTTACCATCTATGTCCGATACGACACCCGTGGTAGTCCCTTTGACGAGAATACTTGCTCCAACCATCGGTTCACCCTTCTGGTCAGCAACAGTTCCTGTCACAGTTCTTTGTGCTACGGCGAAGCCTAATGCAAAAAGAACCAATGATAAAACTAGTGAGATTTTTTTCATACTAACTTGATTTTAGATGAATAATTATGTAAATATTTAAAATTATGAGACCAAAAATAGATTTTTTTTAAAATTACCTTACTATTTTTAAATAAAATCCGACGAACTACACCTCAGTATTTTAGCTTTAATATACCTATTAAAAAAAATATAAATCATATTCTATAAAATACATTTCATAAAGATTTAATAATCAACTACATACACAAGGTTTCTGCGTTATCCGTAATGAGGAGTAATAAATTGGTTTCTTTTAGACTTGATAACGAATTGAAAAAATATTATGCTGCTTTGGTGTTTTAACATTTTTTCAAGAATATTCGGGCAAACTTACAAAATTATTGTGCATTTTTTCAATTACATACTCCGATTTACAAAAAAACTCTTCTCAAAATGCTTAAATTCAGTATTTTATTATTATATCGTTTATGTTTTAATTTACTTCAATTGCCGCAAATACATCTGTATCGTGTTGTGTATACCATAATATAAGGCATCCGAAATCAACGCATGTCCGATTGATACTTCCATTAGCCCAGCCACATTGTCTTTATAAAATTTCAGATTATCCAGATTCAAATCGTGCCCTGCGTTAATACCTAAACCTAAATCTACTGCAACCATTGCGGCTGCAGTATGTGGCGCAACTGCTTGAACTTTATTTTTATAAAAATCTTTAGCATACATGCCTGTGTAAAACTCAATTCTATCCGCTCCTATTTTTTTTGCGCCTTCTATCATCTTCACATCCGCATCCACGAACAGGGAAACACGGATGCCCGACCCCCTCAGTATTTTGACGATTTCTGTCAGATAGGCGGCTTGTTTCACCGTGTCCCAACCGTGGTCTGAAGTCAGTTGGCTTGGGTCGTCGGGTACGAGGGTGGCTTGATGCGGTTTGTTCTTCAAAACCAATTCCATGAAACGCTCGTCGGGATAGCCTTCGATGTTAAATTCGGTTTTCACAACTTCTTTCAACAACGGAATATCTGCCATGCGTATGTGACGCTCATCGGGTCTCGGATGTACCGTGATGCCTTGCGCCCCAAAGGTTTCACAGTCTTTTGCCACTTGAATCAAATCGGGTAAGTTGCCGCCTCGTGAATTTCTGAGAACAGCTATTTTATTAATATTAACGCTTAATCTGGTCATAGCTATAAAACTTTTAGACGCAAAAATATTCCATTAATTCGAGAAAAGGCTTCATCAATAATAATATTTACAAAAAATCAAAAATAACAGTAGCTCAAGAATTCATTAATTGGTGTTATAAAATTAGCTGATAGCGACTTGACTCATTAATTTAACCAGCAAAACAGATGGGCAATAGGGCTTAGAATTTTTGTAGAAATTTGTAGAAATATCAGACCACCCATAACTTATTCGAGCGGCCAAAGCCTATCAAGATGAATTTATTACCTGCGAGCAATACGTGGACGATAGAAATCTGTCGAGAGCCAAATTTTAAATAAAGTTTAATACTTCAAACAAGATTAAGTATGTCAAACGAAGTTTTTGGCAATTCAATATTTTTGCCGTTTGAGCAATGGCTTCAAAAAACAGTAGAATATTCGGTTTATGTTACATAAATTGCTTTAACTGATATTATTTTAGCTGATTTTTTAAAATTTAATTTTCAAGCATACTGTTAAATAAAAAAGTTTTAAAAAATAAATATGGATTTGTAAAAAATAAATATATTTACGCAGATTTTACATTTACCTAATTTTGAGTACAACCGGCTCTCACAGAATTATTTAAGTATTCGTTAAACTTTTTTTTTAAAATCAAATTTTAGAATTATGAAAAAATGTATTCTTTTAGTTACATTATTTTTAACAACTTTCATATTTGGATATGCCCAAAGGACAATAACGGGTGTCGTTAATGACCAAAGTGGGCAACCCATGGTAGGCGCAAGTGTGGTTGTTAAAGGCACAACAAAAGGTGTCATAACTGACATTGATGGCAAATATTCACTTGAAGTACCTGCCAACGCCACATCTCTTGTTGTTAGCTTTACGGGTTCCGTAACTCAAGAAATAACTTTAGGTGCTGAAAATGTTGTAGATATCCTATTGAAGGAGTCTCAACTTCAAGAAGTTGTTATCACAGCACAAGGCTTTGTTCGTGAAAAACGAGCTTTAGGTTATGCCGTTGCTGGGGTGGATGAAAAAGACATTCGTGACCGTCCCCAATCAGATGTAACTCGTTCTTTGCAAGGCAAAATTGCGGGGGTAAACATTACCTCTACGTCGGGCATGTCGGGTACTGGTACTAATATTACCATTCGTGGATACAGCTCTATAACAGGTTCTAACCAACCTTTATTTGTTGTGGATGGCGTGCCTTTCAACTCAAATACCAATACACGAGGGGGCTTTACGAGTGGTGGTCAAACATCCTCCAGCCGTTTCTTAGATCTTGATCCTAATAATGTCGAGAGTATTTCGGTATTGAAAGGCTTGGCAGCTACTGTTACCTATGGTGACCAAGGGCGTAATGGCGTTATCTTAGTAACAACTAAAAACGGTAGTAAAAAATCTCGTAAAGCTGAATTTAATATTTCTCAATCAATATTTACAAATGAGGCAAATTTACCTCGATACCAAAATCAGTATGTGGGTGGATTTCAACAAAATATCGGTTTTTTCTTTAGTAACTGGGGCCCTACAATAGAGGAAGCTAAAACTTATCCTTCTCAAAATACCAATCCTGCTTTGACAAACCATCCTTATGCCTTTTTATCAAATGCAGCATTGAAAGCAGGTCAAGCAGATTACGTTGCTTCTGTAAGTCCTTATGAGATAAAGACATTCCCTAACAATATCAGTGATTTTTTCCGAAAAGGACAAATTTCAACCACATCAGTAAATGTATCTGGAGGTGGTGAAAAAGTGAGTTATAATTTTTCAGCGGGCTATACCAATGAAGACGGTTATATCAAATACAATGGATTGAAAAGGTTAAATTTAGGTCTTGGTTTAAATGCTCAATTGACCGATAAACTGTCGGTCAGAACATCTTTCAACTTTGCTAATACCGACCAATTTTCACCACCTTTAAGTTCGGGTCAAGGCAATAATGCCAACGACTTCCCGTCTGTTTTGGCAAACGTCCTTTATACGCCACGACAAGTAGATTTAACAAACTGGCCTACATCTGACCCCGCTACTGGTGCTTCGGTATATTTCAGAAGTGGTAATGATATTCCAAATCCAAGGTGGTTGTTAGATAATTATAAAACAACAGGCATAGTTAACCGTATTTTTTCAGCAACAACATTTAGCTACGAATTTGCTAAAAATTTGACTTTATTATATAAAGTAGGATTAGATACATACGACGAGACCCAAGAGTTTCAACTCAACAAAGGTGGCCCAGCCGTTGCCAATGGTTTATATAATACTTTTAACGTCAAAAATACTATTTGGGATAACAGTATAATTGTTAACTACAGCAAATCAGTATCTGAAATGCTCACGTTTGCGGGCAGACTTGGCGGCAATATTCGTAATGATAAGTTTTACAGATATAATATTTTAAGCCAAAATCAATTAGCGAGAAATCTATTCCGCCATACTAATTTTATTGACAACTCATCTTCTAACAATACCGAGGAGCAAACTCGGATGGGTATCTTTGGAGAATTAACAGCAGATATTAATAATTATTTATTTTTAAATGTAGCCGCTCGTAATGATTGGACTTCAACAGTTGAAGCCGATAACAGAAGAATTTTATATCCATCAGCAAGTATATCTTTCATTCCAACGACAGCCATTAAAGGTTTACAATCAGATTTTTTAAGTTTCTTAAAGTTACGCGCTGGTTTTGGTACTTCGGCTGGATTTCCAGACCCATACAACACCCGCAATATTTTGGATCAAAGTGCAAGAGGTTGGTTAAATTCTACTGGTGCAACCGTTCAAACGCATGCAGTAAATAATAACTTAGGTAATCCTAACTTGAAACCAGAGTTACATTCAGAAACTGAACTTGGTGTGGAGGGTAAAATCTTGAAAGGTAGAGTCAATTTTGATATTACAGCTTATCGCCGTGATACCCGTGATTTGATTACAAGTTCACCGCTCGACGCTGCAACAGGTTATACACGTACAACTATCAATATTGGACAAATTCGCAATGAAGGTATCGAAATAATGGTTAGTGGCTCACCAATCAGTACCCCAAATTTTACTTGGGATTTGTCTTTGACGTATTCTCGCAATAAGCCACAAGTAATTGATTTAGGCGGCACTCTAAAAGAAGTTCAAGTAACGGGATTTGGCGCAGCTTTGGGTAATTATGCCATTGTTGGACGACCATTCAATATGATAAAAGGCACTGGATATCGCCGCAACGAGCAGGGGCAATTGTTAATAGATGGCAGTGGCAATTTACAATCAACGGCTTCTCCGATAGAATTAGGAGACCCTAATCCTGCTTTCATCTCAAGCATGACCAATGGTTTTACTTACAAAGGAATATCTATTAGCGCAATGGTTTCGTATCGTCATGGTGGTGCCATGTATTCATCCACGGCTGGTGCTATTTTAGGTCGTGGTTTGTCCGAAGATACTGGTATTGAAGTAGGTTACGACCGTGCTCAAACCTTCATCTTCCCAGGTATAAAGGCGGATGGTAAACCAAACGATATTCAAGTAACAGCATCTGATGTAGGCTTCAATAATATTTATTTCTTCGGTGATGAAGGACGTATTTTTGATGGTTCAACTATTCGCTTGCAGGAGGTATCATTAAGCTATCAATTACCAGCCAAACTTTTGAAGAAGTTTAAAATAAAAGGCATCTCATTGGGTATCACAGGTAATAACCTTTGGTATAAAGCCTTATATTTCCCTAAAGGTTTAAACTTTGACACTGATAACTTAGGGCTTGGTGTAGGCAATGGACTTGGCTTTGAATTTTTGACAGGTCCAAGCTCTCGACGCATTGGCGGAACGCTCAAATTCACTTTCTAAAATTGTGATTTGTCGTGTTTTATCCTTAATTCAGCATTTAAACAATAAATACTGAGGGGGTATCATAGTCATACAATTTATCCTTATTTCTTAAAATAATAATCTTTTAGAAGATGAAAAATAAAGTAAAAATATTTATTCTATCGCTGTTTACTGTATTTGTCGGCGCATGTAAATTGGATTTATTAGATAATCCTAACGCTGTAACGACCAATAATACGGATTTAAACTACTTGTTTAATAACATTCAAGTAACTACAGCTACTCATTTTAATAATCTTAGTGACCCTGGAATGCGATTGACACGTATGTTGAATCAATTTGCAGGTATCTATGACAACGCCGTTACACCTGGAAGTGGCAATTTTACTTGGAGTACAGCTTATGCAGGTATTTTAAATGATGTAAAAGCCCTTATTCCTTTGGCTGAAAAAAATGAATTATTCGTACACGCTGGAGCAGCTCGCATCATCAGAGCCTATACTTTGGTAACATTGGTAGATGCTTTCGGAGATGTCCCACTTTCTGAGGCATTAAATCCTGAACAATTCAATCCCAAAGTGGACGGTGGTGCCGATGTCTATAAATCAGCTTTAACAGATCTCAACCAAGCAGTTGCTAATTTGGTTGCAAAAAACAAAGGCGGACTTACAAGTGATCTTTTTTTCGGCGGTGATGTTGATAAATGGACGCGACTTGCGAATTCTCTCAAGTTAAAAATATTACTCAATCTTAAATTGACGGACAAAGCAGGTTCTACAACCGCTATTAATGCCTTAATTAGCGAAAATAAATTTATTTCGTCTAATAGTCAAAATTTTGTATTCAAATATGGTACTAATTTGACAAACCCTGACACGCGTCATCCAAGCTACGCAGGTCAATATTCAGCAACTGGTGGCGGTGATTATCAATCAAATTCTTACATGGGTACAATGTATCAAGCCAAGGGCTTTCCAGACCCTCGTATGCGTTTCTATTTTTACCGTCAGACAATTGCTAACTCGAAAGACGTTAATGAAATTCGTTGTATCAACAACAGTAAACCTTCTCATTACTCAGCAAACGATGTTTATTGTTATCCCACTACTCAAGGATACTGGGGTCGTGACCATCTAAGCAATGAGGGTATTCCACCAGATGGTTTGAAACGAACAGCTTGGGGCGTTTATCCCGCTGGTGGTTTGTATGATAATGACGCAGGTAAAGGTGTTTCTCTCGGTGCTGGTGGTGGTGGTGCAGGCTTCCAACCTATAATAATGCAATCCTTTGTTGATTTTATGTTGGCAGAATCTGCATTAACAATGGGGACAACTGGTGATGCAAAAGCTTTATTGAAATCGGCAATTGAAAAATCAATGGCTGACGTAAGAGCGTTGGCATTGAGTACGACCGAAGCAGGTAAAATAGCCACTTTTGAAGCAGACACAGCTAAAGGTAAATTAGTCATTGTGTGGGCTACCGAAGTTACTAAATATGTAAACAAAGTATTAGCAGACTATGACGCTGCCGCTACCGAAGATGCAAAAATGAATATTATCGGTACTGAATACTGGATTGCGCTTCGTGGAAACGGCATTGAGGCCTACAATTTATATCGCAGAACGGGAAAGCCCGCTAATCAACAGCCTGGTTTAGACCCTAACTACGGCTCATTTGTTCGTTCTTTCTATTACCCGAATTCTTTTGTTGCCAATAACTCGGCAGTCAAACAGAAAGCGAACGTAACACAACCTGTATTCTGGGATAATAATGCAGCAGGGTTTGTAAAATAGGTATCTTGAGACAATCAAAATTATTTATTTTCAATCAAATTAAATCTCAATTTTTTAAAAATTAAAATTTCAAAGAAATGAAATATATAAAAATTTTATCACTCATGCTTACCTTAGTTTTGCTTGGTATTGCTTGCAAAACTGAAATGGTGGATAAATTAAATGACTTTGGGCTTGATCAAGGCGGTTATATGCGCATCGTAACACCATATCCTGTTACAACACCCACTTTCAAAGTGAGTAAAAAAGATATGGCTGGCACTAAAGCCGAAATGGTTAATGAAGCTGTCACGCTTGAAAAAGGCGCACGATTCGCAAATTATGACTTAGAAATTAGATTTGTTGGTGCAACAACTACTGACTACAAAACTTTTCGTTCTATACCCGCTTCATCTTACGCAAAAGATCCAACAACTGGTTATCCAAGACATACTTTGGTTATTACAGGGGCAGAGGCTCTTACGGCTATGTCTTTAGATACTTCCAAAATAATAAAAGGTAATAAGTTTGAAATTCGTGCAACAATGAAGTTGACAGATGGCAAATCATTTAATGCAGCAAATACAGGTGTAAACATTACGGGTGGAGCATTTTATAGTTCTCCTTTTTTCTACACATTGAATGTAATAGATTAAAGTAAAAATAATCTGGACAATAACAAAAGCCCGATGATTTGATATCATCGGGCTTATTTTTTTTCTCACTGAGTCACAATTAAATGAGATACACATTTTGGGTGTCAATTTAGATTCAAATATTAACATTGAAAATGCCTTTTATTGAGTCTTTTTCTCTAATTCTGTTAACAAAGCCACAAAACTCACTTCAGTAAAACGCTCTTTATATTGAGGTGTATTTAAAAGCTTGTTGATTAAGGTTTTTTTCTCAGGAAACAACTCGATTAAAGATTTTTTCTTCAATTTAAATTCTTCATATTCACCGCCTTTTTTCTGAATAAAATAACGATGATAATTGACATATTCGTATTGAAGTGCATCATCATGAAATATCTTATTTTTTGTGATTAATTGTTTTGACGGTAATTTGATGACTCGAAATACATCACTATTATAAAGTAATTGGAATAAGCGGGTTTTATTTAACTCCTGTGGCACTTCTGTCCTAAAATAAAGAACAGCCTTATCATTTATATTGATCCTACAACCACTTATTTTATTTCCATCCGCCAATATTTCATTTCCATTTTTATCTTTAATTTGAACACTATTTTCAGATTCGTCAAATTTGAAAAGATAGCCTGTACTGATATAATCTCCATTCATAAACCATAATTCCCCCGTAACATAATCATTGTGAAAATACTTTGATCCATCCACATCTATTTCACTGCCTTTGTAATAAAGCACAAGGCTTGATGTGTTTTGCTTCATCAATTCATTCATATTATTCACACGGGATTGCTCCTGCGGTATAGTACTTGACTGTCCGCAAAGAATACTTGGCGTAAAAAAGAGTAAAAAAATAGCTTTTCCCATTTCGTAGTAAAGTTAAAAGTAATTTAATCTCCAAATATATAAAGAAATAGAGAACGGAACAAATATATGAGAATCAAATTCATTACTTTTTAAGCCTTTTATAAAATATTTATTAAAAATTACAGCAATTCATTACAAATATTTTTTTCTGTTTAAAACAACAAAAGCCGTTTTCCTTCTGAGAAAATACGGCTTTTGTTATCTTACAAATCGCTTCTACTTCTGCACCATAAACCGCCCAAAAACAACATCATCCCCCACCCGCACCTGTAACACATACAAACCATTCCGCAAACTCTCGCCATTGATGCGATTCACCGCCTCGCCTACCGTATGCTTGTTCATCATCAACTTCCCATCAATCGAATACACATTTATCGAAAGGGCTTTGCCTTGATACTTGTCTAAACTAAACGAAATTTCACCATTCGTTGGGTTCGGAAACACCGAAAGTGACTCTAATACTGAGGGGGTAAATAGACCATTCACTTTTTGATTCGCTGTCTCAACCGTGTTGGTGATGATGGCGGGGTTGTAATCAAAAAAGATGTAGGCGGTGTTTTTTATGACTTCATCTTTGGTCAAAGTCTTTTTGGGTTTTATCGCAAATTTGATAAAACCGTGGCTTTCCTTTTCATTCGTCGTAGAATCGGGTAGATAAATGGGGTTAAATTCAAACTGCAAGACATTTTTATTTTTAACCGACAAGGCATAATTATGACTCGTTGCCAAAACCCGCAAGGTTGTCAAATCCAATTTATCGCTCAATGTATCCGTCACCCGCACGAAATCCGCTTGATAATTGCCCGTGTTTTGAAAGCGAATCGTGTAGGTCATCTCCGTATTTGGGTCAATTACTGAGGGGGCCTGCCGTGTGTTCAAAAAACTCACTTGCTTGTCATTCGGGTCATACGAACCGACCACTATTTGGAACAACGAATCCACATTGTCCGTCTTGAATGTGTCGGTGGCTATGGGTTCTATGGTCGCCACATTCGTTAGTTGCGTGCGTATTGGCACATCGGCGGCTGTTTTGAACGTCACTTTTAGGGTGCGGGTTTCGTTGGGTTGCAGGTTGGCATAATCCCATGACAGCGTGTTATTGGCGTTGCTTGTGGGTGCTTGCGTGGCTTCCACGTAGGTTTGTTTGGCGTTGTAGGTGAAGGCTACTTTGCCGCTTTTTGTGATTGCACCTGCGTTTTTATACGTCAATAAATAGCTGTTTGTGAGGCCGCTTCGTGGAGGTGTTATAGCCGTTGAAACTACTTGTAAATCATTGATGCCTAAGGGTATAAAAAAAGCAAAGTTCTTTTTTATTGTTGAATCAGTACTATTTATTACGTAATTCAAAGGAGCAATTTTAACATATTTATTGTCCGATTTGGGGTATATTGTATCCTTGCTTTGGGCTTGGTCAATAAATAAAGCATAATAACCATTTGTATCAGAAACTGCATAAGCACCTCTTGAATTAAATACAATTTGGTTAGCTAAATAAATTTCCGTACTATCTTTTTTACCATTATTATTAGAATCTAAGAAACAATTACCTGAAATAGAGCGGTATTTAAAATCATCAATATGTCTGCGCCATTTACCATAATACACATAATCACCAATTTGAGTTATGTAGTTTAACTCCAAACCATTAATAGGCAAATTATCCTCCGTTTCTAATCCTTCATTGGCTTTAAACCATGTTTTGCCTTCATCATTTGAAGCTATAACACCTCCGCTACCCACATAATTCTTGCAACATATTCCTCCAATGCTACTGAATAATAAGAATGCTCCATTTGTCAAACGTTTAATCTTAAAGACTTGATTCTTATCATAAACCCCTGAAAGTGAGCCAATTACCTTAGGTATCATTTTTATTTTATCATCTATTCTAAATATAGTATCATTTTGTATATATGTTATTTTGTTATCCAAAAACATTAATATTTCATCTTGTAAAGCATTAGGAACAAAAGATCTCTTAAAAATTATACTATCCGTTAAAGTAGTTCTATATAATGCGTTATCTGTAAATATGGAATAATTATATACATATAAATTTCTACCATCAAAATTAAATAGATTTTTGTTAGAAGCAACCAACTCTTTTTTCCCTCTCTGCACTAACTCTTTGATAATGATTTTAGTGGAACTACTATCATAAGGAGGAATTGAGAGGCTTAAATCATAAAAGGTATAAAAATCACCAGCTACAGAGGTATCTCTTAATTTACTAACATAAAATACTGAATCACCATAAAATCTGTAGCTATACTTCCCAAAATTGCTAAGTTTTGAATAACCCGCAGAAGCTAAATCCCAGCGAAATTGTTCAAGATTTAATTTAAACGTTTTTGCATTAACCGTATCATTGTTTGTTATTACTAATTGATATAATTCACCATCTTTCATCCAATGAACATTTACATTATCAAATGTCGGCACAATTTTAGGTATGAGCTGCCAATCTAAGCTGTCTCTTTTCGTTATATATCTATCATAAATTATGTATTTTTTATTGAAAAAAATTTGTGGCTTGCCAATTTGAGGCAGACCGTATGTAGCATACCCGTAGTCATACCTTAATTCGGGGAATACATTTATTGAGTTCACACGCTCGTGCAGTAAATGATAATTAATGTTTTTACAATAAGTTAATTCACTACTACGAATACTTCTTTTAAAAATATTTGAATAAAATTCACCATTTATGACAATATAAAGCAAGGAATCGCCATAAATCACATCTAACATAGTGTTAAGTATATTAAGATTAAAACGAGAGCGCAAATTACTGAGGTTTTCAAAATCTACCCAAGTTTTTCCAGAATCAGAAGACTTAGAAATAAGTCCATTTTTTGAAGAAAAACTATACAAATTTTTTGAATCTGAAAAGATTTTATTACCTATTAAATCACTCACTGAATGATTACTTATCTGTTTTAAATCTTTTAATGAATAAAATCTATCATTAAAAATAATTGTTGAATCATTGTAAAGAGTAGTGTTTTGTTTAGACTTAAAAATCATATCTTCTTTCGGTATTATTATTTTCCCTAATTCCTTTCCTTCAAAATTCACTAAACAAAATGTATCAGCAGCAAGCCCAGTTGTTTGATAAATAATCTTATTCTTAAATGGATATAAATAGTCAAATTTTTTTGGATGATTTTTATTCTTTGTCCATGAATTTCCACCTACTTTACAGCGAAATAAAAAAGATGAATCTATTTTGTTAAAATCACCAGATCTATAATAACCATATAGATATAACATCGAGTTGTCAACTTCTAAATTACTCCCTCGTGGGCTTTCAATAAACGTAGTATCCCATTTTACGCCAAAGTCACGAGAGAAGATTATGTCAGTTCCATTAAGGTACGTCCCATTGCTTCTATAGCCTCTGTTACTGTAATAAATACCTTCTTGAGTTAATTTAATATCTAAATGACCAATAGTTGTTGGCCCTACATTGAAGTTATTACTTTTCCATGTTTGTCCTTTATCAGAGGAAATGAAAATTTTGTATGTATTTGTTAGATTTTTATAAAAAGAGTCTTTTGATATATACATCATTCTATTCCCTACAACTTGAATACCATTGTTAGCGATAGGAGGTAAAATTTCCTTCCTTTGCTCTCTACTACTTCGTTCAATAAAATGTGAAAATAGACCATACTCTTTCTCTAAATTTACCCACTGCCCCCAACCTGGGCAAACCGAACCCAAAACCAATAAAAGTGTAAACAACAATCCCTTTTTCATAAGTAAAACCGTTTAAAAATTAAGATAATATTTTTAAAATAAATGCCCATCCAAATAAAATGCTTTTTTACAACAAGGCAAATGCCCTTGCAAAAAAAACAAAAAATAACTCAAAATACTGAGGGGCCTCTCAAAAATAAAAACACACCAAATCAAGAAACTTTGGCATCCTTTTTTGAAGAAAAACATGATTAAGCTGCGAAACGTACTCTGTTAATCCCCCACTATCGAGAAAGAAAATGCTTTCTAAAAACCTCTAATTCAGTCAATTCTTCTTCCACAAAACGAGTAAATAATCGCTCGCTCACTTTCGATTTCATCACTGAAATACCCACATCAATCAATCTAATACCCGTGGTTGTCAAGAAAATATTGTCGAAAAGCATACCACCCGCATTTGAGGGACGACGTAAATCCCGATGTACAAAACCCGCTTTGTGAAGTTGTCGCAGTTCATCTTCAAACACATCAAACATGAGTTCACGTTTGCTCACTTCAAAAAAACGATAATCTAAGGGCCCTAACCGTTCCATGACCAACATCGCAGAATTATCGAATTCATCAAACCGAATAAACTTGCTAACTAAGCCATTTATCGAATTAGCAAATTGCATTTTCTCGGCTTCTGAACCAATTTCAGAACGGGTATCGTCAAAATACAATTTCCCAGCTTCGGTATCAGACAAAGCGATAACTGTATTGTTTGCACCACTTGACAGCGTTCTTGGATAACGTTTCATTTTTAATTTCTTTTATATGAAATACGACGTATTTCAATTGTTTCGTTTATGAGAAACAGTTTTGATTGTTTCTATAACGCTTCCTTTTTTTTTACAAATATAGTCTATTCTTTTACAAGAGTAATCTTGAAAAAGCAAAATCAACCCCAAAATACTGAGGGGTAATCAAATCGCAGTCGAAAATAATTTACGTTTCTTAGTAGCCCGTTTTTTGTCACCAACTATGTTTTTAGGTTGTGATTCTACAGTTTTACTCAACTTCTGTTGCTTGAAATAATCCCGTAAATCCTTTTCTTCAAGAGCCGTTAATGCTCCTTCTCCGCCGATAAAATCTAAATCAATTTCTTCAAGTTTCATCTTATAAATTTTTAAAGTATGTACGAATAAGTTTAAGAGCCGCTTGTTTTTCAATAATCATAATTCTACCGCCAAAATGAAAAGCTCCAAGCGTTTTTTCATAATGTTCAATAAGTTGTGTTTTGGAAAGAAACGCAATATTGCCTTCATGCCCTCTCTGAAAAGATAATTTACAAGCAAAAGCAACCAAATTTCCAGATACGCCTGAATAAACTTTCGTTTTACCTTTATTGAACGGCGCACTTTCTACCAAGTGCATATAAACGTGGTCTTCTTTGACTTCTAAAGAAAGTAATCCTTGAATTATTGTCGGATTGTTAACAATTGTGAGTTTAAAAATATCACGAGCGGGTTCTTTTAATTCATCTCTCCAATTGAATAACCACCCATTTTTTTTACTCACAATTTTTAAATCTTGTTGTGTCAAAACCGAAATATCCGTCGCAAAACTATCTCCTGTTATAACGTTTTCAATGCTGTTTGTAAGTTTATCTACAAGGAAATCAAGTCCTTTAATATTCGTTTTTCTCATTTTTAGTTTGTTACAGTTTTACTACAAATATAGTCCTTTTTTGATAATCTCACACACTAACCATCGCCGCAAACTGCATCTCATACAACTCCCGATACCGCCCACCATCAATCTGCATCAAGGCATCGTGTGGCCCAAATTCAATTGCCTCGCCCTTATCCATCACCAACACATTGTTGGCGTGGCGAATGGTCGAAAGGCGGTGCGCAATGATGATGCTCGTGCGGCGGGCAATCAATTTTTCAATCGCAAACTGAATCACGCCCTCCGTTTCGGGGTCAATGGACGATGTGGCTTCGTCCAAAATCAAAATATCGGGGTCAAAAACCAATGCACGGACGAAGGAAATCAACTGCCGTTGACCCATCGAGAGCGTTGCGCCACGTTCCATCACCTCATAATCGTAGCCGTTAGGGAGGCGTTCTATAAACTCGTCTGCCCCAATCATTTTGGCACATTCTATCACTTTTGCCCTCGATACTGAGGGGTCTCGCAGCGTAATATTTTCTAAAACCGAACCCGAAAACAAGAAAACATCTTGCAAAACCACGGCTATGCGGTTGCGCAAACTCGTCAAATCCAAGTCTCGAATGTCGTTGCCGTCAATCGTGATTGAGCCGTTTTGAATTTCATAAAACCGATTTAAAATACTCGTAATCGTCGTTTTGCCAGAGCCTGTTGAGCCGACAATTGCTAAGGTTTGACCGTGTTTCAAGTCAAAATTGACGTTTTTCAGGACAAAATTCTCGCCATCGTAAGCAAAATCTACATTTTTGAAGGAGATATCGCCCTTCAATTTTTCCACCTTTTTCGAGCCGTTTTTCTCTATATTTTGCTTATCATCCAATAAAACAAAGACTCTATCAGCCGCCACCATACCCATTTGGAGCGTATTAAATTTATCAGCCAACATCCGAATCGGACGGAAAAGCATGTTCAAATAAACGGGAAAAGCCACCAACACACCCAACGTAATGTCGCCCTCAATAACACCCTTCGAGCCGTACCAAACCATGATGCCCAAAGCCGCCGCCGACACAATTTCGACCAACGGAAAAAACACCGCATACGCAAAAATGGCCTTCAAATTCGCCCCCGTGTAGGAGCGATTTATCTCCTTAAATTTCTCCCGTTCTTGCGCTTCGGCGTTAAAAATTTGGACGATGCGCATACCCGTAATATGCTCTTGCAGGAACGCATTCATGCGTGAAACCTCGTTACGCACCACTTGAAAATATTTCGCTACTTCATTTTTAAACCACCTTGCACCCACCAACAGAAAAGGCAAAACGGTCATACAAACCAAGGTCAATTTCCAACTCGTCCAAAACATGATGCCCAAAACCACAATCAACGTCAAAAGGTCGGCGATGATGGTGATGATGCCTTCCGAAAAGACAGAATTGATGGTTTCGATGTCGTTTATCGTCCTCGTGGTGGACGTTCCGATGGGCGTTTTGTCAAAATAAGACAGATTTAGACTCGAAATATGCTTAAAAACCCGCACCCGCAAATCCCGAATCACGGATTGACCGAGCCACGAAGTCATATAATTAAAGACGTATTGTATCGCCACTTCAAGGAAAAGCAACACCAAAAGCACCGTCACCATAAACGTCATGCCCGACACATCGTGGGCAAAAATGTGTTTATCCACCATCTGTTGAATCAAATACGGACGTGCGCTCGACAAGGGCGCAAGGATAACTGCCATCGAAGCGGCTGTAATAAATGTACCTTGATAGGGTTTTGCTAAGGCTAAAATGCGGAAAAGCAATTGCGTGTCAAAACGCTTCTTTTTTGGAATATCAGACATGTATCTAACGGATAGTTTATAGTGGATAACGGATAGTTTTCCGCTTGTATTTAAGGTGCAAATATCTTAATTTTTATTCAAAAATCTGCATGAAAATTTAAGGCTACAAATTTTGCGAATTTACGAATTTTATTTTTTCAAAATCCAAAATTCGTAAATTCGTAAATTCGCAAAATTCGTAACCCAAAATACTGTTTGAACTTTGTCAAAGTTGTGCGACACTTTTTACTACCTTCGCCCCATGAAAAATAATGAAATTGCGATAAAAATACGTACAAATCTAAGCATCGAAGCATATAATCCCATGCAAGAAGAGGCTTTCGATGCCATACAAAATGAGGAAAATATTTTACTGTTAGCACCCACGGGGTCGGGCAAAACGTTGGCATTTTTGCTGCCTGTTTTGATGCAATTGAAGCCGCAACAAGCGGGTATTCAATGCTTAATTTTGACACCTTCACGTGAGTTAGCCCTACAAATCGAAGCGGTTTGGAAGAAAATGGCAACGGGTTTCAAAGTAAACACCTGTTATGGTGGTCATTCGATGTCGCTCGAAATGCAAAATTTGAGTGAGCCTCCTGCCCTACTTATCGGCACGCCTGGACGTATTTTTGACCATTTAACTCGCCGTTCTATCAGCCTAAAAAATATCAAAACGTTGGTGTTAGATGAGTTTGATAAATCCCTTTCGATGGGTTTTCAAACCGAAATGGCTTTCATTATTGAGCGTTTGAAACACCTCACAAAACGGGTTTTGGTGTCCGCAACATCGAGCATCACGATACCTGAATTTACGGGCATCAAAAATGCCAAAGTATTGGATTACACGCTCTCAAAAGCCGAAGAAGCGGATGCTGAAAACATCGCAAACGAATTTTTGACTATAAAAAGAGTCATTTCCGTAACGAAAGATAAGGTGGATAGACTGGTTGAATTGCTCTGCCACATCGGTTCAGAGCCGACCATTATTTTTTGCAATCAACGAGATACGGTTGAACGCACGACTGAAATACTGAACGAAAATGGCATCGAAGCCGCTTGTTTTCACGGTGGCATGGAGCAAGCCGACCGTGAAAAAGTGTTGCTGCGTTTCAGAAATGGCAGCATCGTTTTTTTAGTGGCATCCGATTTGGCGGCTCGTGGATTGGATATTCCAGAAGTAAAACACGTGATTCACCTGCAATTATGCTCAAAAAAAGAAGAATTTACGCACCGAAACGGACGCACGGCTCGCCAAAACGCCGAAGGCACGGCGTACATCATGCTGCAAGAAGGCGAGCCTTTGCCTAAGTATGTGTCGCCCACGCCCGACATTTTGGAAGTGGCTAAAAACCGTCCCGTGCCGCCGCCTTCCGAGTGGGTCACGCTCTACATTAGTGGTGGGAAAAAAGATAAAATCAGTAAAATGGATATTGCGGGTTTCTTTTTGAAAAAAGGCAGCATCAAAAAAGAAGATTTGGGCTTGATTACGATTTTGGATTTTATGTCGTTTGTGGCGGTGAAAAAAAATAAGGCTAAAAATCTTTTGACATTGAGCCAAAATGAGAAAATGAAGGGGGCGAAGTATAAGATTTCGTACGCTTAGTGCGTGGGTTTGAGAGGATAGAGGCCCCTCAGTATTTTGGGCTTTTTTATTGCTCAATACTGAGGGGGGTAAAGTTTTACTATTTGAAAATCAAGTAGTTATAAAACCTTTTTAAAAGTCAAAGACTTACAAAATACTACATAAGCAGTCGCAGACTGCCTACGAGCAGCCTCGTTCTTTAATTTTAGGTTTGTTGTTATTCTAAAATCAGACGCTGCGACAGCGGAGCAGAGAAACTCGTTGAGTATGAGTTGTGAATTGTTCCATGTTCTATCAAGTTGCTTTCGGTATGCTTTATCTTCTACAAATTCTTTTTTTACTTGATTCATGATTTTTTTGAATTTAAAACTCATGGCAAAGGCTTCAAAAAAGGACATATCTTTCCTATGGACGCTATCAAACATGGGTACTAAAAACTTCTCATAGTGCTTTCCCATTATTTTTTTGCCAAACGATTCTATGGTTTCACCTTTTGCGTTTTTGACCATAAAGATATAGCGAGCATATTTTGTCATCATGGAATCTTGATTGAGGGCGTAGAAAACGGCTTGCTCAGGCGTGAACGTTTGGGCTTTTATCGTCACGCTGATTAGTAGCATACTTATACCTAATAGTAGTTTCTTCATTTGTTTGTATTTTGTTTTGTTTACTTTTAATAGACCCCTCAGTATTTTAATGTTATTTATTTCAATCTTTGATTATTTTACCATCAACAACTCTTATTTTACCAATAGAATCTCTTTCAAGTCTTGCTGGATTTAATTCTTTAAAATCGTTCAAACTTAAATAACTTGACTCAAGTATCTCAGCCTGTCCAGAATAAAACATTATTTCGTCATAAATCCATGGAATAAAATTTATACTACTATATTTCTCTTGGTCTTTAATAATCCTTATTTCAGGCAACCAAGTTAATCCATCCAGGTCTTGTTTCAAATACCATCCAAAATTATTATTTTCAGCTAAGAACACTTCGCCGACTAATGCCGACAAATGCAAAATGTGCGTTATCATAAACATTTGAGGGTCTTCATGGTATTGAATAGCTTTATCAACTTTTGCAATTAAGCTTTCTTTAAGAGTGAAAGTGGTAGAATCTAAACCTAAATCAGATAACAATGTTTTTATTAAATGGATTGAATTTTTAGGAAAATCTTTTCCATAAATATTGTGTCCCTCAAAAAAATGGTAGTACGGCTTTCTAATAGGAAAATCATCCATTACTTTTTTCAAATCACTATATGAAGAAAACCAGCCAAAACCATTGTCTTTAAGTTGATGCAATATTACTTCATCATTTTTTAATATAAAAATATCACATTCCCATTCATATTTACTCGATTTTATGTTATTCGCAACAAGTGATTTGACTTCATCTTCTAAAAGTCGGTAAGTTTTTATATAGCTTCCATCACTCAATTTAATCAAAGAAATAGTTGTCATATTTAAATTAAAATTTAAAAAATATAGCAATAGAGGTAGTATCACTACTACAAAGGGGGTTTCTCCATTGCTATATCTCAATTTCGTTATCATTCGTTTAATTAAAATTAATTATTTTATATTCCAATCAATAGTTACAGCTTTAGGTGAAAATATAGGGTCTGTATAACCAGGTCGTTTTCTCGAAGTTATAAAAGGTGTTTTATCTTGATAACTATCAGATACCCTAACATTACCTGTTGCTCTATTATACACTGGCCAACGTTTATAGACATTAACATTGTTATCAGCCGCTTGAGTAACTAATGTTGGGTCTAATTCTGTATCATACATCGTTAAAATATATAAGCTTGCAATTCCATGATCAGAAGGCTTTAATGTTAGATCATTCACGCCATTTAAAACACCACCTCTCATATTTGCAAGAACATTTATCATAGTAAATATCTGTTCTCGAGTAGAATAATTCACAGTTGTTGTTACGTTGTCTTTAATAATTTTCTCATCTTTAAATACTAATTTTACTTCAACGAAAAGTGAGTTATTGCCAATCCAAGTGTTTTCGCGTCTTAAATTTTCATCATATTGAGCCACGTTCCCATTTCCAAGACCATCAGGTTTAACTCCAGCATATCCCGCTATTGGCGAATTAAATGTAATTTGATTACTAGGAACTATCAAACTTCTAAGTAAAAAATCTTCAAAAACTCGCCCTAATCGCTGATAATTATAATTTTTTGTCTTTTCATCAGGATGATTAATATCAATACCATTATCACGAGCTAATCCAATTAAAGTACCGATCCGTAAGTTAGGAAAGCTATATTCATCTAATAATTGTTTTATGTTTTTACTGCCACGATTATCATTTAGTGATTTAAAATCATCATCAAGACCCATCAAGAAATTAAAATCCTTTGCAGTTTCCTTATTTTCAGCCGTAAACCCGTTCTGATTCAAAAACCCATCCACCTGCGCAAAAAGGTCTGCATCCGCCTTCAAAGCAATATACTCAGCTGGGCTAAACCCAGCACCTTCATATTTTGCCCAAATGTTTAACAGGGCTTTGAGTGCGGGGGTACTCAAATCCGACAATTCATTATTAGTATAACCAACTTCAAGAAGCTTAGCGATTACGACGCTCCGAGAATTAAAAAATCCATTGGTTATTTGGGCACTCAATGAAGTGTTGCCGCCACCGTTACCACTGTTACCAGTGGGTGAATAATTTGTTGGCGTTGAATTGCCTAAACTTAATGTTGTATTTCCAAGAACACCATTCCAATTTGATTCTCCTGTATTACCATTTCTATTTAAACCATCTGTATCACTGGCTCTAATTCCGATACCACACAACCAACAACCCACGTCATGCCACCAAGATGATGTCGGATCATCCGTAAAACAACCTGGGCAATTGCCCCTTACATTCAAATTGCTACTCCCTAAGCTGGTGTTCGGCAATGGATTGATTCGGGTTTTAAGTTGTCCATTTTCATAACCAAAAACCCGTTCAACTTTACCAGAAAGGCCAATTTGAAGCATAAACCCCGTGAAATCTTGAACATCATAAGTCAAGTGAGTCTTCTTATAGGCACGAGTCGGTTGATATACTTGTAATCGCCCATCGATCTGATTTTTTTCATTTCTAAAACAAACAAAAACATATTCCTGTTTAGAAGCGTCTAAAAAAGTAATAGGCTTAACAGGAACTAAGACAATTGAATTAACAGATAAGTAGGTAGAAATTTCTGCAGCTGTCCAAATGGGCGTAATATCAAAAATTTCGTTAAAATAAAAATCGTTCTGAGTAGAATCTTCACCTAAAGAATTGGTGTTGGTTTGAGGATGCGGATAAGAGATTTTTTTCGACTTCCCACAATTCGACTCGAACCAAGTCTGAACCATGTCCACCGTCAAAGGATTGGCAACGGATGTAGGAGTGTTGGATACTGAGAGGTCTGATGCGTCCAAGTTTTTTTGGCAGCCATAGAACACGCCCACACTAAGGGCAGCCCCTAAACATAAAAATCGAAAAAGGCGTTACGCCTTTTTCGGCGAGCTTTTGAAATAACAAATTAATTTTTTCATAATGTGTTTTTTTTTGAAAAATGAAGAATAAAGATTTAAAATGCGAGAGAATTTCTGTAATGATAGCACTTTATACTTTGATGCGTCAAATTTTCCACATTATATTTTTATTACTTTTTAAAAAACACACTTAATTGGGTAATATTGACATATTTTTTTTAACAATAATCATACAGAAAGTGATAATTAGGGCAAAATACTGAGGGGTCATGGCTATTTGTCAAAATATCCCTATTCCCCAAAATAACAATACTTTGAATGAACCAAAAGGCTCACAAGAATTGTTATGTAATGTCTTCAAAGTGTAAGTATTCAAAGTTTATTTATATTTGCCGCAAACAAAATGTTTATCAAAAAACGTCATTCCTCAATAACAAAATAACACCACGTGTATGAAAAAATTACTATTCCTATTGCCCCTTATCTTTTTATTATCATGCAGCACCGCCGTCCGAAAAACCGCTTACGGGTTAGCCGACGGCAAAGTAGAATGGATATTTCTCCACGTTAATGATGTATATGAAATTGCGCCGCTGAGTGGTGGCAAAATAGGTGGTTTGGCACGAGTAGCGACCTTGCGTAGAGAACTGATGAAAGAAAACCCCAACGTGATTACCGTCATGGCGGGCGATTTTTTGAATCCTTCGCTCATCGGCACACTCAAACACGAGGGCGTAGGCATAAAAGGCAAACAAATGGTGGATGTGATGAACGCCGTGGGCTTCGATTATGTGTGTTTTGGCAACCATGAGTTTGACCTCGATTTCGTGGATTTACAAAAGCGGATTGATGAATCCAACTTCACATGGCTGTCTTCAAATGCTTTCAAAGTGGAAGGCGAAGGCATCGTGGCGTTTGGCAAAAGTCAAAATCCAGATGAAAATTATATACCCGAATACAAAATTATTACCCTAAAAGACGGTACTGCCAATGAAATGGTGAAAGTGGGTATGTGGGGCGTGGTTTTAGATGCCAGCAAAAAAGACTACGTGCATTACAGCGATATTTTTGAACGCTCAAACTCCATCAACGAAGATGTGTTGAAAAAAGAATCGGACGTACAGGTGGGTTTGACGCACGTGATGATTGAAAACGACAAGGAAATAGCCCAAAAAAACCCCGATGTGTCGCTCATTATGGGTGGACATGAACACAATAATCAGATTTATACCATCGGAAAAACCGTCGTTGCGAAAGCCGATGCCAATGCGGTGACGGCTTACGTGCATCGTTGCAGCTACGATTTGAAGACAAAAAAGACCACTATTACGTCCGAATTGGTCAAAATTGATGAAAAAATCATCGAAGACCCTGCCGTAGCCACGGTCGTAAAAAAATGGACAGACATTGCGGATGCCGCTTTCAAAAAAGCGGGTTTTGCGCCCAACGAACCCGTAGCCAATCTAAAAGAGGCTTTGGATGGTCGCTCATCGTCCATTCGTTTGCAACAAAATAATTTGGGCGATGCTATCACCAGAGCAATGGCAGCCGCAGCCAGCAAACCCGTTGATTGTGCTTTTATGAACAGTGGTTCGGTTCGGATTGATGACATGATTCAAGGCACTGTCACGCAAGCCGACATCGTGCGTATCTTACCTTATGGTGGAAAATTGGTAGAAATGGACATAAAAGGTTCAGAATTGAAGAAGGTTTTGTTGGCAGGTTTGCTCACAAAAGGGCGTGGCGGCTATCTTCAATGGTATAATATCAGTTATTCAGATGTTGATAAATTATTAAAAATCAATGGAAAAAACTTATCCGACGAAGCCAATTATCACATCATTACCAACGATTTTTTGTTTTCGGGTGGCGAAAATAATTTTGAGTTTTTTAAAGAAGGCAACCCGAATGTTTCTAATATTTTGAAACCCGATAGCGACAATCCACAGGATTTGAGAAATGATATTCGTAAGGCTTTGATTGCTTATTTAAAAAGTAAATAGCGCACAATTTAGGGTTGAAAGTATATCGTTTTTACATTAATCCTCTACATTAGATATAAAAAAAGGTAGGTAGAATTGTCCGTTGATTAGAAATACTCAACCAACAATTTTACTTACCTTTTTCATTTTTAACAAAATAATATTCCGATAATACAACTATTTCAATAATTATAACTACTCTTGCAGTCTTTTATGAGAATGTATTTGCAAATTATAGCATAGCTTAATTTTAAACGAAATAATTAACTTAAAACGTAACATACAATGCAAACCTATGATAAACTTTGGAAGGGTGCTATCGAAGACCTCATCGTTGATTTTCTCCGATTCTTCTATGAAAACGCTGACGATACTTTCGATTTTTCAAAGAAACCCGAATTTTTGGATAAAGAATTAGAGGAACTTTTTCCAGACCAAAAAGGTACGACCCGCCACGTAGATAAGCTGGTGAAAGTGTGGCTCAAAGACGGCAGCGTTAAATGGATTTTGATTCATTGCGAAGTGCAAGGCTACAATGATAAAAATTTTGAGCTGCGCATGTTTATCTATTTTTATCGTATTTTCGATAAATACAATGT
>JAYTMW010000326.1:0-14358 GCA_043728105.1 Saprospiraceae bacterium
AATCCAAAATGACATTTCTCCTGAAATTATTGCAAAATCTTTTGGATTGCCAATTCAAAAGATTGAAGACATTATCAATAAAATAAAAGCCTCTTATAATTGAGAAGAACATGAAGCACGTAGAAGTTTGATTTAGATTTTACTATTTCGGCAGTAAATTTTATTTTGTGCCAACAAATAGAAAATCTAAGTCAAAATTTTATTTTGTATTCTCTTAGATTTAGGCTTCACAATTTTATTTTTAGAAATCCAATTACTCAAAGTAGCCTCGGTGGCTCCGTAACGATTGGCAATAAAACTTTGCGTTGAACCATTTTGAAGGAGAGCTTCTATCTCAATTCGGTAAATATCCAATTTACTTTTCCCTGGTCCTTTCGGACGACCTAAAATCATACCATTCGCTTTTTTTACCCGTAAGGCTTCTTTGGTTCTTTGGGAAATCAAATCTCTTTCAATCTCGGCAGCCATCGCAAAAACCATTGCCATGATTTTACTTTGAATGGTATCGTCCAATTGCCAATTTCCTTTGACGGTGTACATTTTAATTTCTTTGTCGATAGCAAACAAAATAATTTCCATAATTTCTAACATACTCCTTCCCAATCTTGAAAACTCACTAATTAAAAGCACATCGCCTTTTTCGAGTTGATTAAGAACAGTAAAAATCTTTCTTTCCTTCCAAGAAACTTTTCCCGAAATTTTATCTTCCACAAATTCAACTTTGCCCAAGCCTTTTTCATTGGCTAAAGAAAGGATGTCGGTTTTGTTTTTAGCGTTGTCTTGTTCGAGGGTTGAGACTCGTAAATAAGCAATATTCTTAGGCATTTTGATAATATTAGATAAAAACCTCATGAAGGTACTTATTTTATAAGATTTCACCCGTTTTTATCAGGGAGTTTTGTTTAATTATTGTGATGGTTTATAGGATGGTTTATTTTGTAAGGAAAGTGAATCAAAATTTGAGAATAGGTTGATTATTGGGCTTAGCATAGGTGTAATGTTATTAATACAGCAAACTCCTCTATGAATTTAGGCAAACTTATTTTTGTGGTATATTGAGAAAAAAAACATAATACATAGCTACTTTTAAGTAGTTTCAAGAAGGATCTATTCTTTAAATTTTCACAAGTACCTTTTAATCCATTTTTTTAATCCATAATGTGTATTTTTGTCAGTTTGTTTGTCCATTCTATCATAAGAAATCAAATTAATTTTACGCTGTATTAATAATCAGTTTCAATAAAAAACTATACAGTCATGGAATTAACTAACGAACACAAAAACTCACATTCCCCAGAAGGCGGGAAGTCGTCTGTTATTGATAAAACAGATAAAACAACTCATTTGAATAATACTCCTGTGAAGCCAAATATTGAGGATATGGAGTTAAATGAAGAGCAATTGGATATTATTTCTGGAGGGGGGGACATTCCTGGATTAGCTAAAGGTAGCTGAAAGGCAATACATTTGGTAAAAGTACTCTGTTGCTCTTAAAAACAAACATTAGAGCGTACATATTCTCTCATGGAATGTATACGCTCTAATGTTTTTACTGATAACTTTAAGGAATAAGTGAAAAAAAATGGAATCCATATGTTGTTTTTTCTTTTTCTAATCTTTGGAATAAGAAAAGAATTGTATTGTCAGTCCAAGAATGTTCAGAAAATAGTTACTGATAGAAAAACACAAGATAAAAAAAATGCAGATAGTCTTGTTAAATGTGCCACAAAGTATCAAGAAATTAATAAATTCAAACAAGCACTAATACTATTAGAAACAAGTACTGATATTTATCAAAAAATTGGTGCCTACAAAAATGTTGGGGATTGTCTTAATGACATTGGGACAATACATTATTATCAAGGAGACCTTACAAAAGCTTTACTTTTTTTCCAAAAAAGTGTAAAAGCCTACAAGCAAGCAGGACACAAGAAAGGAATCGCCGCACTTCTAAACAATATGGGAGGGGTATATCATTATCTTGGAAATTATCCAAAGGCTTTAGAGTTCTATAAACAGGCTGTTGTTATTCAAGAAGAATTAGGCGATAAAAAAATTGCTGCTGTAACCATTCAAAATATAGGTGGAATTTATTCAAAAAGTGAAGATTATGTAAATGCAATGAAATATTATGATAAGGCTTTAATCATTAATAAGAAATTAAAAGACGAAAAAGCTATTGCCCACAGTTTGAATGCAATAGGTGGCGTTTATATCAAGCAAGAAAATTATGAAAAAGCCTTTGAAAATCTTAATCAAGCATTGACTATTGCAGGCAAAGAAAAAGATAAATTACTAAAGGTAGAAGTGTTATCAAGTTTGGGAGAATTATTTTACAAACAGTCAGATTTCAAGAAAGCATTATCCTATTATAATCTTTGCCTAAAATACGCTAATGAGATTAATAGTTTGCAGTATAATAGTGATTCACATATTGCCATCGGTAATATATTTCACAAATTAAAAAGATACAAAGAATCCGTAGATAAATGCAAAGCTGGATTACAAATGGCAGAAAAATTAGGGGCAGTTTCTGTAAAAAAAGATGCTTGCGAGTGCTTGTACAATTCCTATAAATCATTGGGGAATGATCAATTGGCTCTTCGTTATTACGAAAAAGTAAATGCTTTTGCTGATAGTTTGCATTCAGAGGAAACTTCTAATAAAATGATGAACATGGAGTTTCAGAAACAACAATTGGTGGATAGTATTACGTATGTAAAGAAGCAAAGTATTATTGACCTTAAACATAAAGAGGAAGTACAAAAAAAGGAAAAGCAAAGAAATATCATTATTGTTACCTTGCTTTTTATGCTGGTTGTGGCGGGTGGTTTGTGGAGTAGTTTGAATTTTGTGAGGAAATCAAGAGAAGCATTAAGAATAGAGAAAGACCGTTCGGAAGAATTGCTGCTCAATATTCTTCCAGAAGAAATAGCGGATGAATTGAAAGAAAAAGGGAGTGTGAATGCCCGAGAATTTGATTTAGTTTCAATCCTTTTTACTGATTTCAAATCTTTTACGCAAACTGCCGAAAAAATGACTCCGCAAAGTTTGGTAGAAGAAATAAATGTGTGTTTTAAGGCATTTGATTACATTGCAGAGAAATATAATGTCGAGAAAATAAAGACCATTGGAGATGCCTACATGGCGGCGGGCGGCATTCCACACCCTGACGAAAATTCAACCAAAAACATTGTATTGGCAGGTTTGGAGATGCAGGAATTTGTAACAAAAAGAGTAATTGAAAACGAACAGAAACAAATTCCCTTCTTTGAAATGCGACTCGGCATTCACGCAGGACCAATTGTGGCGGGCATTGTGGGAATAAAGAAGTTTCAGTATGATGTGTGGGGAGATGCCGTGAATACTGCCAGTAGGATAGAAAGTAATGGAATGGTAGGAAAAGTAAATATCAGCGAGACGCTTTATGATTTGATTAAAGATGATGACACTTTTGTCTTTGAATATAGAGGACATATTCACGCCAAAGGGAAAGGAGAGATTAAAATGTATTTTGTGGAGAAAAATACGCTCCCACAAACAGACTTGAAAATACAGATTGGTGAGTTAGTGTTCAGCTAAAAGATTCAAAAATAAATAAAATCCCGTGCGACCAACGTACGGGATTTTTCTTTTACACACTAATTACATTTTGTCAGTTTATTTGGCAATTTCATCAAGAAACTGTCGCTTAAATTTGTAACATAAAATCAAGGAATAGTTAAAGAACTGGAAATTGATTTTACGAGAAACAAAGAAATATAAGTTGGCAATTTTGACGGGTATTTAGGCAATTCCATCAACAATCTACCACCTAATTTTACAACATAAAATCAAGGAAATTTAAGAAAATAGAACTTGATATTACGAAAAAATTAAAAATTTAAGTTGGCAATTTTGACGGTTATTTTGGCAAATTCATAAGTAAATGACCAAGTAACTTTACATCATACAAACTGAGACATGGAACAGAGAAAACAAGAAATCATACAGACGGTCATTTCTAAGGCTTGGGAAGATTCTAATTTTAGAAAAGAACTTATTGCCGACCCTGTAACAGCCATAGAAAAACTCAGCGGCATAAAGATTGTTTTACCAGAAGGAAAAACATTAGTGATAGCCGACCAGACGGACAAATCAAAAGTATATCTGACCATCCCAGCAGAACCAGAAATGGAAAACATGGAATTGACAGAAGAGCAACTTGAATCTATTGCTGGTGGGAAAAATCCTATTTGGAGTTCGTTAATTAAAACTTTTAACCTTGACATTACAGACTTTATTAAAATCTAAATAGATAAAATCATGAAAAATTTAAAAGAGCAAAAGCCAAATGTTGAGAACGTACAGGCAGTAGATGTAGAGTTAAATGAGGAGCAATTGGATGTTGTGTCTGGGGGAGTTTGGGGAGATTGCACAGGAGGTGGATTACCAATTTTTCCTATCAAACCAATAAAACCTATAAGTCTTCCTGGTATCGTTCCATTACCTACATCCGATGTGAATGGGTAGTTTTGATTAGTTCATCAATAAATATCCTCAAAATAAATATCAAAACAATGGAATTCTCACAAGAACAAAAATCGTACGCAGAAATTGTACAAAAGGCATGGGATGATGCTGATTTTAAAAAGGAGCTGACAGCCAATCCAGTCGAGGCAATTGAAAAATTGATGGGCAGAAAGTTAGATTTACCTGCGGGGAAGATTTTGGTGGTAAGAGACCAGACGGATGAATCAACGATTTACATTAATATTCCTGCGAAGCTAAATCTGGAGGATGCAGAGCTAAACGAAGAGCAATTAGAAATTGTTGCGGGTGGTGGAGAAGATACGCCCTTACCATTTACTTTTCCAGTCATAAGGTGGAGATAAATTTTAATTATAATTTTTTAACTTAAAATAGATACAAAATGGAATTTTCACAAGAACAAAGAACGTACGCAGAAATCGTACAAAAAGCATGGGATGATGCTGATTTTAAAAAGGAATTGACAGCGAATCCAGTCAGTGCTATTGAAAAATTAACGGGTAATAAATTTAGTACTTCAACAGGTAAGACTCTGGTTGTAACAGATCAGTCTGATGAGTCCAGAGTTTATATCAATATTCCTACAAAGCCAAATATGGACAATTTAGAGCTAAGTGAAGAGGAATTAGAGCTTGTTGCTGGTGGTACTCTTGATCCGATATCACATTACATAGTAAGAAAGATTTGTGGCTTATAATTGGCATTGAGTGTTGGTAAAAAATAAATTGAGAATAAAAACCTATAAGGTTTAACGCTTAACTATTTATAACCAGTAAATTATTTAAAACCTTATAGGCTTCAATAATTTTTTTACTCATCTTTATTATTTCAAAATTGACAATAAGTACATTTTAAAAAATAAAAATTAATAATCATGGAATTTTCACAAGAACAAAATGCGTACGCAGAAATCGTACAAAAAGCATGGGATGATGCTGATTTTAAAAAAGAATTGACAGCTAATCCAGTAGAAGCAATTGAAAAATTGACGGGTAAAAAAATGACTTTACCAGCAGGTAAAACGTTAGTAGTACGTGATCAGACTGATGAATCTACGGTTTACATTAATATTCCGGCAAAGCCAGAAGTAAATGCTGAATTGAATGAAGAACAGTTAGATCTTGTTGCTGGTGGTGTTATAGGTGGAATTGACGGTGGAGGGTGTACAGGCCCTTTTGATGAGCCTTGGAAACCTAAAATTCCAGTTCTATATTAAAAATATTAAGTCAAATTATCAATAATTAAACATTAAAATCATGGAAATTACACAAGAGCAAAAGTTAAACGCTGAAGTCGTACAAAGAGCATGGGATGATGCCCAATTTAAGAGTGAATTGATGGCAAATCCAGTAGAAACGATGCAAAAGTTGACGGGTAATAAGATTAATTTGCCACAAGGGAAGAGACTGGTAGTAATAGACCAATCAGATGAGTCTACAGTTTATTTTAATATTCCAAGGAAAATAGACATTAATAGTTTGGAATTGACTGAAGAGCAGTTGGAAATGGTTGCAGGTGGTTCGACCCCGTTTTGTGCAATAGGCTATGGGTTTGTAGTTGGACTTGCCCTTTGGGAGGCAACACACTAATAAATAAATAAAAAATATAATTTAATAAAAATTAAGAAAATGAACAATACAATTGAATATCCAGAAAAAGGTGCAGAGTTAATGAAAACTTTGGCTCAAAAAGCTTGGGAAAGTTCAACTTTCAAAGAGCAATTGATTAAAAATCCCGTGGCAACAATTGAGCAAGTTACAGGAAAAAATGTAACAATGCTTGTCAACAAGAGAATCGTTGTAGAAGATCAAACTGATGAGTCTTTAATTTATTTCAACATTCCAGCAAAGCCTAACTTTGATGATTTAGTATTGACTGAAGAACAGTTGGAAACGATTTCTGGCGGAACTTCATTAGTTTGTGGTGCGTATGTACTTGGGGTTTGTATCGGATATGGTGTATGCTGGGCTCTTTCCTAACATTCATTAGAATCAAGAAAGCCTTTGCATTCAAATCATCAAACAGCCATTCAAAAAGAGTGGTTGTTTGATGGTATTTTACAAATATTTTTGAAAGTTTAAGTTACAGAATTATGAACAATAGAAAATTTAGTATTCCTTTAATAATCATAGAAGTTATCATAGGAGGTGCAATATTTAGACATTTTAATTTTAATACATTGACGTTCGAAAAGCCTTGGCTGGATAGTCTATACATTGTAGTTTTTATCACTTTGTTATTTCTGATATTTAAAAAGGTTAGTAAATAACAATTGAAAGTAAGGTGTCGGCATAAAATCGAATGTACTATTGTAATGTTTTTTGTAATAATTTAATTTTTTCTATAAATTTTAATTTCCAAAACAATTGTATTCTGATGAATATTCTAACTATCCCTTATATCGTTGGTGGGCTTTCACATTTCATTCCCTTGTATGTTCTACAGCAGAGATACATAAAAAAAAATATCGAAGTTAAAAATGTTTTTTTAGTTAATAGTACTATACAAAACTTTCTTATGATGCAGGGTGTACAGTCTGTGCCAATAGATTATGATTATGCTGTTGAAGATAATTCACTCACCTTTGAAAATATTTCGAGTATGAGGGAGTGTCTTATAGAGATGGAGAGAGAGGCTTACGATAAAGTTGAGCCATCATTAATTATTGAGGATAATTCCTTTTTATCTCCGCTGATTGCTGAAAAAAATAACGTACCTCGAATTTCAATTCAACGAACTGGGACTTTTAGATCAATTGATGAACGTTATAGAAATAGTAATCATGTACATTCTATTCAGAAAGGTCATTATAATGAAAAATCTTCATTTCTTCTAAATCTGAGTGATATAGGGTCAACTGCATTTAATGATAATCCCGATTTCTATTTTTTGCAACAGTACGTAAAGCCAAAAGCTAAGATTATACCTGGAATCCCAACAATTGAGCGTTTACCAGAAAATATAGCAGACAGAGAATCCTATTTTTATTCTGGACCACTTCTTATTCTGGATAAACCTTCAAAAGAGTTATCTGTTAAATTAGATGAGTTTTTAGATAATAACAAGCAGAAACCAATTGTATTTATCACAACAGGTACAATAGACAGAACCCCTATTGAAAATTTTATAGAGTTCTTTGTAAAACGTAATTATGCTGTCATAACTACCTGTAATAATGAAATAAATGAAGCATATAAGCAGGCAATTTTTTATAATAAGTTGCTTCCACTAAATTATATATGTGAGATTTCAAATTTAGTAATTCATCAATGCGGTTCAGGGATGTACCATTACCCGATTATGAACAGAGTACCTTTCCTAACAATAGGAACTTTATGCTACGACCGTGAAGACATAGCACAAAGGTTACAAGAACTTGGCGTTTCTGGTCATATACCTCATCCAGATGACAACCCTGATTATTGGGATATTTTCCTCAACATGGTTAATAGGTTTGAAAAAAACACATTGATAGATTTTGACATGATGGATAGATTGAGACTTGAAATAAATGAAACATCATTAAATTTTCAGATGGAAAAAGTTATACAATATGCTCTGTTATAAAAGAAATATTCCTAAATAATTTTAAAGAATTAATGTGTAGTTAATATTTAGCAAATGTTAAAGACTATGTTAGAAGAACAAAGAATAAACTTATCCTTGTCAAAAGACTATATTCCTGTCTATAAGCCAGTTAGCAAAAATAGACCTAAAAAAATGATAAATATTATTTCTGCATGGACGGGATTGGAATTAATAATTGAGGACATAATCGTTCAGTTCAATTTAGGCAGAAATGCTTGTATTGAATTTGGGGTTGAATTTGGATACTCAACAGTGGTTTTATCTAATTATTTTGATGAAGTTACAGGCGTAGATACTTTTGAAGGAGATGAACATACTCTTAATAAAAAAGGACATTTTAACGAAACAAAGGAAAGGCTTTCTGTCTATGAAAATATAACTTTATTTAAGTCGGATTATCAGAGTTGGATACCAAATGATACAAAATATTATGACTTTGCCCACGTTGATATTGTCCATAATTATAAGGAAACTTATGATTGTGGACTTTGGGCAGCTCAAAATAGTGATTGTGTTATTTTTCACGATACTGAAAGTTTCCCAGAGGTTAGACGTGCTGTTATAGATATTGCCAATGCCACAGGCTATCAAATGTACAATTACCCTTATCACTTCGGACTTGGGATTTTAGTGAATCCCAACATCAAGAATCTTAATCAATACCAAGTTTAATCTTAATTTCTGTATTTACTTTAAAAAATGATTAGTCAAGCCCCATATTTAATTAAGGAAAATTTCAAAACAATTCCGTTTGTTGAAGTTATTTTACCCTATGCAAAAAAATTTGCAAATAATTCTGATTTACAATTGTCAATCTTGGTGAAGGATAAATTAGAACGTAAATTAATAGAAGAGTTAAGCTCCGTTGCAGAGGTTACATTGCAATTAGAATTAGACAATTTTATTGAGAATGGAAACTCTGACTTTGAAGAATTTATTGAGAGATTAGAGGTAGTGTTAGCAATAGATTATCCTGTGTTAGATAAAATTTTGAAGATAAAGTCCAATAATTTCTCAAACCATATTCATAACATTATTTCCCGTTTTCAAGAGGATATTGGAAATATAGAATCTACATTTAAGTTGTATGATATTACAATTGTAGATATTGATGTGAGTCTCGGGGATGGACACAATGGCGAGGGTACTTCCTTGGTGTGTTTATCAGATGGCACAAAGTTGATATACAAACCGAGAAATGTAAGCATAACTAATTCATATAATTCTTTCATTGATTGGGTTAATATTAAGCTAAATACAGACTTGAAGACATTCAAAGTGTTGGATTGTGAGAACTATGGCTGGATAGAATTTGTCAATCACGAAGAAGTAAACTCAGAAGAAGATTTACAAAAATATTATCATAAAGCTGGAATTTTATTAGCAGTTACATTACTTTTGGGAAGCAAAGACTGCCATCATGAAAATTTGATTGCATCGGGTAAAAATCCTGTTTTGATAGACCATGAAACGATTATTCAACCATTCTTTAATGATAAATCTTTCCGTACATGGGATGATCAGTTTAAAATACCGCCTTTTTCAGTATTAGAAAGTGTTTTGATTGTTAATCAAGATACGGGAGCACCTTTGGACATTGTTGGGTTTGGGGTGAAAAAGAATATAGAAGTAACAGAATTAGAGAAAAAAATTATAAATCCAAATACCATAAATTCTAAAAGAACTACTCGCTTTGCTACAAGAAAAATAGTCGATAAAAATATTCCTGTATTCGAGGGTAGATACATTTTTGTAAGAGATTATAAAAAATATTTCATTGATGGCTTCTCTGATGCTTATGATATGTTTTCAAATTCAAAGGAGGAGTTAAAATCTAACAATTCCCCTCTACAATTATTTAAAAATGATGAAGTTCGCTATGTTTGGAGGGCAACTTTTGTGTATTTCAGAATCTTAAAATATATGAGAGGAGCATCTTTCATGTCAAGTTTTGAAGAATATAACTCAAAGTTACACTACTTATTATCCAAGGCTTTTCAAGGAGAAAACATGGAGAAACATAAGTTTATCCTTGATTTTGAAATGAAACAAATGCTTAATGGAGATATACCTATTTTTAGCTTGAATAGCGAAGATGATTTTCTGGAAAGAGAAAAATCACTAAAAGTATTTGAACATAATTGTATGGAAAATATTACTCACAGAATAGCTTTGCTCTCTCCTGAAAATAAACAAGAACAATTAGAATATATCTCGAAGTGGGCAAATATGTAATAGGCTTACATATTTGCCTCTTATTTCCTCTTCCCCCCCATAAACCCACTAAAAAACTCATTAACCTTCTGCCGATAAGACTCTCCCACCAAAACACTCTTATTATTTTCAAGAATAAGCTCATTGCCTTCTAATCCCATAATCTTTTCGATGCCTACTACATAGGATTTTTGTACTCGCATGAATTTCTCAACTGGCACCAATTCTTCAAAATCTCTGACGGTTAAATAGGTGGTGATTTTTTCTGTAATGGTATGGATTGTTATATAATTCCCTGCCCCTTCTACATAGATAATGTCGTTATACAAAATCCTTTTTAACTTGTTTTTAGAGTCAAGTTTTACGAAAATAAAATCATCCTTTGTACCCGTATTCTCTTTGGCAGTAGCGTTAAAAATCTTTTGGACAACTTTTAGAAACCTTTCAAAACGAATTGGTTTTAAAAGAAAGTCGAAAATTTCATTTTCGTAACCATCCGCCGCATAGTTGCGGTTAGCACTAGTAATGACCACTTTATTTTTTTGTGTGATACCAGAGAGCAACTCCAAACCTGTAATTTTGGGCATCTCAACGTCCAAGAAAATTATATCGTAATTCCCTTCGTTGATTAATTTTAGTCCAACGATGGGATCGTTGGTAGTATTTTCTAATCTAAGAAAACTTACATTTTCAATATAATCGGTAAGAAGCTCGATGGCGTGATTTTCATCATCAATGATTAAACATTTCAACATTTTAATAGCTGTTATAGAATTAAAAACTAAATGGGCTTTTCGAAATTCAAAAATATTATAAGTACAATTTGTATTTTTTTTTAATGCGGTGTAATGTTCAAATGTTGATGATGGATTCTTATCTCAAATATAACGACTTTACTTTGAATATGTTTAATGTTTAGGGAGATTGCCCTAAATTTGAACATTTATTTGAGCCATTCATGGGCTATATTGATAATTGGTCAAAAGTTTAAAGCATAAACAGAAAAAATAGCTAATACGATGGGCTTTTGAGTAGCTCATTGTATTAGCCATTTTCCTATTTAAAATCAAGTGAGAGATCAACAATATACTTATCGTTTTCAACTCTATTCGATAGCATATACTTACCTGGATATTTAAGTTCTAATCTCTTTTGAGTATTAGCAATACCAATTTTATTTGATTTTTTGGTAGAAGATAATTGTTGAATCACATTATTACAGTAAAAAGTTAGTCTATCTTCATCAATATTGATTTTGATGGTTATTGGTCTGGTTGGATTATTCCTATCTCCGTATTTGAAGGAATTTTCTATGAATGTTAATAATACCAATGGAAGGATTTGGTCTTCTGTATCGGGACTACCAGTTATCTGAAAGTCAATATAAATTTCATTACCATATCTATATTTTTCTAATTCAATAAACCTTTCAATATTTCTTATTTCTTCTTCCAAAGGGACTTCATCGTCTGATTTTGTAGCACCAGTAGAATATGACATTATTTCGGATAACAGCATGACGATTTCACCTGCATCGGGATTTTGTTTATAAACTTTGGTATAGACCGAGTTAAGAACATTGTAAACAAAGTGAGGACTGATTTGCTGTCTTAAAAAGTCTAATTCGAGTTTATTAAGTTGTAGCTCATACTCTAAAATCTTAACAGCCATGACTTTATTTTCTTTTTCTTTTTCTATTCCGTCAAGGGCATACCAGTAACCAAAACTTAGTAAAAAATATTGAGTGGCAAACCATCCTGAATCAGCAAAAAACTGATTGGATACACTTTTATAGACAGTATATTCTGTTCCTAAAAATGGAAATAAATGAAAATCTAAGAGGTATCTAAAAAAAATGAAAACAATGGTTAAAAAAACCATTCCGAGGAATTGCCCAAAGTATTTTTTCTTAGCTAAGAAATTTGGAATGATTAAATAAATGTTTGCATAGAAAATAACAGTAGCAACTAGTAACATTCTAGTAAAAATAGTCAGTATATTAGTTTGCCCATTAGAACCCAAATAATAATTAAAGTTGGTTACTGTAAAATATATTCCCCACACTAACAAGTGGTAAAAGCGTTCCTTTTTGAAGGAAATTGATTTAAAATAATCCATGGTTAATAATTGCGGCATTTCACATAATATTTTAGGGGATTCACATAAAAATTTTCTCACAGACAATTCTGCTAAGTATTTTTGAATCAATAAATCAATAAACCCAATATTAAAATGAAAAATTCAGCAAAACTTCTTTTAAAGAAAAGCATCATCGCTCAATTTAACTTAGAAATCTCTAAAAGTGACTTTAGACAAAAATCGTTCTCATTCATTAGTACTTCTCAAACAAGTCGAATTTAATATGAAATGACATTTTCAAACTAAAACTCGTATTCGTCAAACTATTAAATGTTTCACTAAAGTGAAGGAACAAATTATTTACTAAAACTACAAAAATTAATAAATCTTTCCAAAAAAGGGTTTTCACATTACGTTTTAGGGGTTTTACATAATAAATTTTCTGAACGATTTAATTCTTGATACTTTTAATTAAGTTTTTAAAGAGGATAATTCTACCCAAAGAAAGCAAATATGAATAAACTTCATATTGCACAAAATCAAAATATGAATTAATCTCTGACAGATACTTAACATGAATACCGAGATGCTCAATCATGAAAACGAATACTTACACTATTGCAATGGCATCGTAGATAAGCTCTCAAACGGAGAACCTTTACACATTGCTTTGAATATGGCTGGTTTTAGTCTTGATTTACATCAACTTGTTCAGTCGTATTATTCAAGTAGTTCTTCTCAAAAAGAGGAAATTAAAAAGGTACTCAAAAGGAGCATTGATATTCTCTGGGATTATTTAATGCCCTTAGATTTATCAGATGAAGATAATTCCATTCTTCCCGCAGAGTTTGAAGGTGATATTCTTATTACAAACAATATTATTTCTTTCTACGAAGGGGAATTGCAGATTGCATTACTATTCGTAAAAATTGCAATTATCTTAGAAGATAAAAAATTATTCAAATCGGCTAATCTGATTGCTTCTTTTTCAAAAATTAAAGAAGATAGAATCAAAGAAGATTCTTTAACTTTTGATTTTCAAAACGGTACAATCGGAATAGCACTACTTTATCAAACGATTTATTTTTTGACGAAAGAGCATGAATATTTAGAAAGAGCTAATTACTGGTACGCTAAGTCTGAGAGTTTGAAGCTCTTTTACTTAAAAGAAAAAAAAGACTCCGATAATCAGATAGAACAAGAAACGGTCTTTGCATTTACGGCTTTTAAAAATCCTCAAGATTCTATTTGGCGAAAAAACAATTTCTTAGAATTTGAAATATTCTTACAAAGTGAGAATTAATATATATCTACGTATATACCAAAACGGTAGAAATAATAGTGCGAATTTATCAAGAATATTTGACCTCTAAACACTTCTATAAATCTATTTCAAACTAAATTTTCTTAACGATGAACTCAATAAAAAACATTGCGATTGATTGGTCGTCTCCTGATATTTTAGAACAGATTGTTCGGAATATCAAAAATCCATTAGAGAATATAATTGCTGCGAGTCAAAACGGTACTATTGATAATAAAGAAAAAGTAGATGAAATTATATTCTCTAACACCAAGGAAATCAGCGATATAGTAGAAGAGATAATGTTGAAATCAAGGTCTAAATCCTTGAATCTAACTTTCCAAGGTCGCCCAGCGATATTTGAAATTTATGAAGCTAATGAAAGCGTCAGGGAAATGTGTACCGAAGAAATAAAACCTCAAAAAATAACGAAACAAGACCAAGACTGGTTGATGAATCTCGAAAAAGAGATTTATGGTTCTATCAGTGCCGATTATCTGAACTTGTATGAATTATCGTACAAAATGGCGGTAAGTGAAAGGCAACTACACAGAAAGATTGTGAACTTGGTTTACTTAACACCCAACAAATATATAAGAATACTACGCTTGCACAAGGCAAAACAAATGATTGATAATTATATT